>NZ_JBFUGJ010000167.1:0-12833 GCF_056402975.1 Mesorhizobium sp. P3_A9
GACTGGTGAAATCGGGCTTGCAGCCCAGCCGCCGGACCGTGCTGAAGGGGCTTGGAGCCGGCATTGCCGCCAGCACGCTCGCCATGCCGGCCTATGTGCGCGCCGCGACCGCCGGGAAGATCAAGCTCGGCTATCTCAGCCCGACGACCGGGCCGCTCGCCCTCTTCGGCGAAACGGACGGCTACACCTTGCAGAAGATCCGCGCCTTGCTCGGCGGCCAGCTGCAATGCGCCAACGGCAATACTTACGAGATCGAGATTCTCGACCGCGACAGCCAGTCCAATCCGAACAAGGCGTCGGAAATCGCCGGCAACCTCATCCTGAACGACGAGGTGCATCTGCTCCTTCCGGCGTCGACCACGGACACGATCCTGCCCGCGGCCGAGCAGTGCGAACTCTATGAGACACCTTGCATCTCTTCCGGAGCCCCCTGGCAGGCGGTGATCATGCCGCGCGGCGGCGGCAAGCAGACTTTCGACTGGACCTATCATTTCTTCTGGGGCCTCGACGAGGCGCTGAACACCTTCGTCGGACTCTGGAACCATCTCGAGACCAACAAGAAGGTCGGGATGCTGTTTCCCCAGAACATTGACGGCGAGACCTGGGGCAACGACGAATACGGCCTGCCGGCGCCGACCCGCAAGGCCGGCTACGAGGTCGTCGTACCCGGCTACTTCCAGCCGCGCACCAATGATTTCTCAGCGCAGATATCCGAGTTCAAGAAGCAGGGCTGCGAGATCATCGGCGGCATCACCTACCCGGATGATTTGAAGACGTTCGTCACCCAGTGCAACCAGCAGGGCTTCAAGCCGAAGGCGGTCACTGTGGCGGCGGCGCTGCTGTTTCCAGGCGGCGTCGAGGCGATGGGGCCTCTCGGCAACGGCATGTCCTCGGAGGTCTGGTGGACGCCGGCCTTCCCGTTCAAGTCGTCGCTGACCGGGCAGGTCAGCAACGACATAGCCAGCCAATGGGAAGCCGATACGAAGCGCCAGTGGACGCAGCCGCTCGGCTATTCGCATGCCCTGCTCGAGGTCGCCCTGGACATCCTGAAGCGCTCTTCCAATCCACTCGACCGTACGGCCAACCGTGACGCTCTGGTCGCCACCGATCTGCAGACGCTGGTCGGTCATATCAAGTTCGACGGCTCGCCCCACAAGAACATCTGCAAGACGCCGATCTTCGGCGGCCAGTGGGTGAAGGGCGAGAAATGGCCCTATGACCTGAAGATCGTCGACAACACGGTCAATCAGCTCTTCGCGCCCCAACAGGCGATCAAGCCGATCGCCTGGTGACATGAGCCGGGACGGCGGAGTTATGGATAGAGAGATCCTGCTGAAAGCGCGCGGCGTGTCGAAGTCCTTCGGCGCCGTCCGCGTCCTGCATGAAGTGAGTTTCGACGTCCATCGGGGTGAGGTGCTGGGCATCCTCGGCCCGAACGGCGCCGGAAAAACGACGCTGTTCAACATGATCAGCGGCGATTTGAAGGCGTCGGGTGGTGAGATCCAACTCGGCGACACGGCGCTTCGCGGCGAACCGCCCTTCCGGCGCTGCCAGATGGGGATTGGGCGGACCTATCAGATCCCGCGCCCCTATTCCGGCATGACCACCTTCGAGAACCTGCTGGTCGCCGCTGCTTTCGGCGGCGGCCGGTCCGAGAAGAAGAGCTATGCCTTCTGCGCCCAGGTCCTGCGCGATTGCGAACTTTCCGACAAGGCCAATGTCTCAGCCGGCGCGCTGACGCTGCTCGACCGCAAACGGCTGGAACTGGCGCGCGCGCTGGCCTCGGATCCGAAGCTACTGCTTCTGGACGAGATTGCGGGTGGGCTGACCGACGATGAATCGAAGGCATTGGTGGCGCTGGTGCGCCGCATCCGCGACCGCGGCATCACGATCGTGTGGATCGAGCATGTGCTGCACGCGCTGCTGGCGGTGGCCGACCGCCTGTTGGTGCTGAACTTCGGCGAGAAGATCGCGGAAGGGGTGCCCGCCGAGGTGATTGCGCTGCCCGAGGTCCAGCGCGTCTACATGGGGATCGAGGCATGACGGCCGTTCTTTCCACCCACGGGCTCCTCGCCCGCTATGGTGACTTCCAGGCGCTCTATGGCGTCGACACCGAGCTGCATGAGGGCGAGGCCGTGGCGCTGATTGGCGCCAATGGGGCAGGCAAATCCACCCTCCTGCGTTCGATCATGGGCCTGCTCCCGGTCGCGCGAGAGATGGTGCTGCTGCACGGCGAGCCGGTCGGCGGCACCGCGACCGACCGCATGGTGCGCAAGGGCGTCGCCATCGTGCCGGAGGGTCGCCGCCTCTTCACCGGCATGTCGGTCGAGGACAATCTGCGCGTCGCCATCGATCAGGCCGCGCGCATGGGCGCGAAGGGTGGATGGACACTGGCGCGGCTGCACCAGCTGTTCCCGATCCTTAGGGAAAAGGCCCGCACGCAGGTGCAGAGCCTCTCGGGCGGGCAGCAGCAGATGGTGGCAATCGGCCGCGCTCTGCTCTGCCAGCCGCGCGTCCTGCTCTGCGACGAGATCAGCCTCGGGCTCGCGCCCAAGGTGATCCGCGAGATCTATGCCGCCTTGCCCGAAATCCGCGCCACCGGCACGGCGATGATCGTGGTCGAACAGGATGTGGGCCTCGCCCGGTCCGCCTCGGACCGTCTCTACTGCATGCTGGAGGGGCGCGTGACCCTGACCGGCAGGTCCGCCGAGATCACGCGCGAGCAGATTGGCAAAGCCTATTTTGGAGCGGGCCATGGAGTGGTTTGACGCCTTGGTGCAGGGGGTCCTGCTGGGCGGCATGTATGCCCAGTATGCACTCGGCATGGCGCTGATGTTCGGCGTCATGCGGATCGTCAACATCAGCCATGGCGATCTGGTGATCCTGCTGTCGCTGATCGGCATCTCGATCGCCACGGCCTGGGACCTGGGACCGCTGCCGGTGCTGATCGTGCTGGTGCCGCTGGCGGTGCTGATGGGCTGGGTGCTGCAGAAGGCCGTGCTGAACCGTGTGGTGGGCAGCGATCCGCTGCCTTCGCTGATCGCGACCTTCGGACTGTCGATCGCGCTGCAGAACCTGATGCTCCAGATATGGTCCGCGAACAGCCGGTCACTGCCTGGCCATGGGATCGAGAGCCAATCCATCGAGATCGGCGGTATCTATGTCGGCCTCCTGCCGCTGATCGTGCTCGCGGTCGCCACGGGTCTGACCTGGGGCCTCGACCTGATGCTGAAGCGCACGCGCTTCGGTCGGGCGCTCCGCGCGGCGTCGGCCGATGTCGAGGCGGCGGCGATGACCGGCATCAACCCCCGCGCCGTCTATGCGATGGCGACAGCGGCGGCGGTCGGCATCCTCGGCTTTGCAGCCGTCTTCCAGGCGTTGCGGTCGACCGTTGCGCCGGCCGATGGACCCGCTCAGCTGATCTACGCCTTCGAGGCGGTGATCATCGGCGGCATGGGTACGGTGTGGGGCGCCTTCGCCGGCTCGATGGTGCTCGGCATCTCGCAGGCCATCGGCTTCCGCATCGATCCGGGCTTCGGCGTGCTCGCCGGACATATCGTCTTCCTGATCGTGTTGGCGACGCGTCCGCGGGGTCTGTTTGGAAAGGCACTGTCATGAGCGCAATCCTCTATGCCGCAACTGACGTGCCCGAGGTCATGGTCCAGCGCCAGACGCGGTCGGGTCGCATCGCGATGACGCTGGCGGTGCTGGCGCTGATCGGCGTCGCTGCCATGCCGTTGTGGGCCTCGACCGGCACGATCCGGTCGGTTCTGGTGCTGTGCTGCTATATCGCCGTCGCGCAGATGTGGAACCTGCTCGCCGGCTATGCCGGCCTCGTCTCGGTGGGCCAGCACGCCTTCATGGGCGCGGCCGGCTATGCGCTTTTCGTGCTGGCGCAGACCTATGGCGTCAATCCGTTCGTGGCGATCTTCCTTTCGCTGCTTGTGCCTGCCGCGCTGGCCGTGCCGATCTATCTGCTGCTTCATCGCCTGGATGGCCCCTATTTCTCGATCGGCACATGGGTGGTGGCCGAGGTTTTCCGGCTGACCGCCTCGAACCTGCCGCTGGTCAATTCCGGCGCGGGCATGTCGTTGCGGGTGATGAAGGACTATTCGGCCTTCGAGCGGAATGTCGCCATGTCGCTGCTCTGCGCGGGGATGCTGCTGATCACGCTAGGTGGCAGCTACTGGCTGCTTCGCTCGCGCTTCGGTCTCGCGCTGATCGCCATGCGAGACAATCCGGTCGCGGCTGCCAGCCAGGGTGTGAATGTCGTGAAGCTGCGCTTCCTGATCTACGTCGCGTCGGCGGTCGGCTGCGGGCTTGCGGGCGCGATCTATTTCATGGCGCAGCTGCGCATCACCCCGGGTTCGGCCTTCGATCCGATGTGGGCGAACGTGGCGATCTTCATCGTCATGGTCGGCGGGATCGGCTCCATCGAGGGCGTTCTGATCGGATCCCTGATTTTCTTCATCGCGGACCGCTGGTTCGGTGAATACGGCGCAAGCTATTTCGTCGTCCTCGGTCTGATGACACTGCTTGTGGCGCTCTACGCCCGCACCGGCATCTGGGGCCTGATCTCGAAACGATGGGATGCGCCCTGGTTTCCGATCCGGCGCAAACTCGTCGATCCAAGCCCGCTGATAGGGAGAGTTCCATGAAAGCAGCTATCTTCGATAGGGTCGGCATCCCCTTGCGGATCGCAACGGTACCAGACCCGGCGCCGGCACCAGACGAGGTCGTCTTGCATGTCGCCGCTTGCGGCATCTGCGGCAGCGACCTGCACATCACCGAGGATCCGGTGCCCTTCGGCATCGGGACAGGTTTTGTGCTCGGTCACGAATTCGCGGGCGACATCGTCGCGATCGGATCGAAAGTGACCGGCCTGCGGATTGGCGACCGCGTGGCCGTCGTGCCGATGCGCGGCTGTGGACACTGCGAGGCCTGCGGGCGAGGCGATCCGGGGCGCTGTCCCGAAATCGTGCTGATCGGCGGCGGCTATGCACAATATGTGAGCGTCGCGGCGCGCCAGTGCCATATCTTGCCCGACGACGTGGCGCTCGAGGATGGTGCGTTGGCCGAGCCGCTTTCGGTTGCGCTGCATTGCGTCATCCGCTCGGGCATGAAGCCGGGAGACCGGGTTGCCATCCTGGGTGCCGGACCGATCGGCCTGCTCGTTGCCTTCTGGGCTCGGCGGATGGGGGCGTCGCGCGTGGTCGTCGCCGACATCCACGCCCATCAGCGCGAACGGGCGCTCGCTCTCGGCGCGACAGGCTTCGCGCTTTCGGGCGAAAAGCTGGCCGAGAACCTCGCCGATCTTTGCGGCGGAGCACCCGATATCGTCTTCGAATGCGTCGGCAAACGCGGCCTCATCGGCGCGGCGGTTGATGCTGTGCGCCTGCAGGGCACGGTGGTTGGCGTCGGCCTGTGCATCGGTGGTGACGAATGGGACCCGTTCATGGCGCTGATGAAGGAAGTGAACCTGTTGTTCTCGGTCTTCTTCCATCAACGCAACGAATTCGACGTCGCGCTTGATGCCTTGCGCGGCGGACCTTTCGCGCCCCAGGCGCTGATCACCGATCGGATCGATCTCTCACCGCTTCCGCAGGTTTTCGAGAGTCTTCGCCACCGTACGACGCAATGCAAAGTCTTGATCCAGCCGGACCTTGTCTGAGGAGGAATGAAAATGGCCGTTGAGTTCGAAACGCTCGAACACGATGTCGGTGGCACCAAGACGGTGGTGAAGGCCATCGGTGAGGGCAAGCCGGTGCTGTTCCTGCACGGCGCCTCGACGCTTGAAGGTTTCGGCTTTGCCGAAGGCCTCGCCGACCGCTTCCGTGTGCTCTGCCCGAGCCATCCGGGCTTCGGTTTTTCAGGCACGGCACCGCATGTGGCTGCGATGTCCGACGTGGTTCTGCACTATCTGAACCTGCTCGATGTTCTGGATCTGCCGGAGAAGCCTCATCTGATGGGCTTTTCCATGGGCGGCTGGATGGCGACCGAGCTCGCCGGCCTGGCGCGCGAGCGTTTCGACAGGGTGGTGCTGGTCGCCCCCGCGGGGCTCAACGATCCCGCGCATCCGGCCACCGATCTCGGCGCGGTCGCGCCGCAAGAGTTGCCGGCCTACCTTGCGCATGACGTCCCGGTGGCGCTGCGCTATTTCCCCGATGGGTCGGACCCGGCCTTTGCGGAAGCCTTTGGCGCCGATCGCGCCCGCGAAGGCGAGACGTTGGGCCGCCTGCTGGCCCCCTTCGGCATGGGCCACCCAAATCTGCGTCGCTTCATGGCGCGCATCGCCAATCCGACACTGGTCGTCTGGGGCACCAAGGACCGCCTGCTGCCCGCCAGCCAGGCGCCGCTATGGACCGAGGCACTGCCCGACGCGCGGCTGATCCTGGTCGAGGACGCCGGCCACTTCGTCATGCAGGAAAAACCCGAAACCTTGGCCAAGATCGGCGATTTCCTCGCCGGCTGAACCGATTTCAAAGAGGAGGAAGATCATGAACAAACCCATCAAGCACGGCTCGTGGGGGACGACCGCCGACCATCGCGATCTCTTGAAGCAGATCGCGGAGATCGGGCCGATCCTGGAAGCCAATGCCGCCGCCGACGAAGAGAGCGGTGAACTGACTTCGGCCACGTTCGCAGCGCTGAAGCCGCTGCGGATGTCGCATATCTTCGCCGCCGAGAGCCTTGGCGGCGCGCAACTGCGCCCCACCCAGGGCCTCGAACTAATCGAGGCGATCACCTGGCATTCTGGAGCGGCCGGCTGGGTTTCCATGGTACATTGCTGCATCGGTGCGATGTCGGCGGCCTTCCTGCCGGACAGCGCGGTCGCGCGGCTTTTCGCGCCGGGCACCGACAACCGGTTCTCGGGGCAGGGCGCACCGCTCGGCATGCTGAAGAAGGTCGACGGCGGCTACAGGCTGAACGGCAAGTGGAGCTATGGCAGCGGTTTCAGCCACGCCACCTACAGCCACAGTGCCGCCTTCGTCGATGATGGCACCGGCAAGCCCGCCAAGGACGAGAACGGCAACGTGATCGTCATGTGCGCCCATGCACCGATCTCCGAGCACAAGCAACTCGGCAATTGGGACGTGCTGGGTCTTTGTGGCACCGGCAGCATCGACTACGCGGCCGAGGACGTCTTCATTGCCGATGATCTCGTCTTCCCGATCTTGACCGCGCCGCCGCTGCGCCAGAAGGAGTTCTTCAGTCTCGGTGTCGTGGGCCTCGCCGCCATCGGCCATACCGGCTGGGCGCTCGGCGCCGGGCGGCGGATGCTGGACGAGATCGCCAAGTTCGCCCGCACGAAATCGGGCCGCGCCGGGTTGATCGGCGAGAGCGAGAAATTCTGGCATGACTACGGCCGTGCAGAGGCCCGCTATCGCGCGGCACGCGCCTTTGTCTTCGAAGTCTGGCGCGACGTCGAGGCGACGGTCGAGGCCGGCAACAGCGTATCGACGCGGCAGATCAGCCTTGTCCATCTGGCCAAGTCCGAGATTCATGAGGCGGGCGTCGATATCTGCAACTTCGCCTACCGGGCTGGCGGCGGCGCCTCGCTRCGCGCCGGTGTGATCCAGCGCACCTTCCGCGACATGATGGTGGCCGCCAACCACTTTACGATCGCGCCGTCGATCGTCACCTCGGCCGGCCGCGACATCGGCGGCATCTGGAGCCACCGCGTCTGGCAGTTCTACGACCTGATCGAGAAGAAATAGTCGCAAGGGCCGGACAGCGGACGCCGTCCGGCCCCTTTTTCAAGCTGCAGAAGAGATATGTCGATGAGCTTGCCGCATCCGATGACCAACGCCTTTCGCGAAGCCTTTCGCCACCATCCGGCCGGTGTTGCCGTCATCACGGCCGATCCAGGCGACAGACCGGTGGCGATGACCGTGTCCTCACTGATCTCGGTGAGCGCCGCGCCGCCGGTCGTCGCCTTCTCCCTTTCGATGAAATCGACATCGTCCGAGCCCATGCTGCGCGCCGAGACCATGGTGATCCACCTGCTCCGCTTCACTGACATCGACCTGGCGCAGCTCTGCGCGTCGAGCGGCGCGGACCGCTTCCCGCCAGGGGGCGCCTGGGCGCGCCTGCCCACCGGTGAACCGCGCTATACCGGCGTTTCGACCTGGTTCCGCGCCCGCCGGCTCGGCATCCTGCCGATCGAGGGCGCGACGCTGGTCGCGGCCGAGCTTCTGGACGGCGAGGTCCAGCCGGACGAGGTCCCTCCGGAGGCGCATTCGCTTGTCTATCTCGACCGCCGCTGGCATCGCCTGCACAAGGAACTGGACGGCGTGGCCGAGCTTCTGGAGTCGTCACGTTTTCTCTAGAGCGTTTCACCGTTTCATGGAAACGGTGAACCGCTCTAACTCTTTGTTTTGACGCAATTCTTGACGGAAAACCGCTCACACTTTTCCTGGAATTGCTCTACGCGAATCGCGTTCCGCAGCATTCGAAAAAACGCTTAGGTTGAGAAGCCATGCTTGAAGACGCTCGCCATGCGGTCGATTTCAGCGGACCGGGCGCCAGATGCGCATCCTGTGCAAATTCAGGCTGAGCTTCGCAGCATCAGTTCGGCGTTGAGCAGAATGCGTCCGCTTTCGCGCTTCGCCGCCTTTTCATCCAGCCGCAACAGCAGCAGCTCGATGGCCAGGCGGCCGATCTCGTTGTAGTTCTGCGCGACCGTCGTAATCGGTGGGCAGGCATAGCGCGACAATGGATGGTCGTCGTGTCCAGCAACCCGCAGGTCGCAATCCGCGCCATGGCCGACCTTCAGGCCGAGCTGGAACGCGGCGCCGATCACGCCGAAGGCAACACGGTCGTTGGCGCAAAGCACCGTCTTCGTCGGGAAACCTTGCGCCTGCAGGATGCGAAGCGCTTCGTCAAAGCCGAATTTTTCAAAATCCCACGATCTGATGTCGGCGACGGGCACGATTTCAGGCGTCATCTTSAACTGSTGCATGGCCTCGACATAGGCGTCCTGSCGYGCCGAGGCGTTGTTGTTGACSAGCGGCATGGCGAARTARCARGGSGGCTCGCCGGAYCKGCAGAGATAGTCGACGATSAGCCKRAARCTCTGCCKGTTGTCGGTGCCGACGAASGASGAGGTCTCGTCAAGCGGCGAGTCGACATAGATCAGCGGGATGCTCGAYCCGAGTTCGGCCAGGATCCTGTGGTGAGACTGCACGCCGAGCGGCGCGATGATGGCGCCGGCGATGTTCATCGATCGGAACGTCTGGATCGCCTGGTCTTCCATTTCGGGGCGCCCGTCGGAGGAGAGCACGAACGCCAGGAAGCCGGCTTCATTGGCGATCGTCTCGATGCGGCGCGTCAGCGCCATGTAGAACGGATCCGTCGAATTCGGGATGATGACGCCCAGTATGTTGCTGCGGCGGCGATTGAGATTGACGGCGAACATGCTCGGTCGGAAGTCGGACTTCTTCAGCGCGGCCTCGATCGCGCTGCGCGTGTTTTGCCTCACCGAACCGGGATCGTTGAAATATTTGGAAACCGTCGTGCGGGACAGACCGACAAAGGCGGAAAAATCCTCCATCGTTCTTATCGTCTTCGCCATCCATGGCCCCCTGTTTGAACCCGCCGTATCGACCTTCTACGTGAGTCACCTATTTGCGCAAAGCCGGAGGGTTTTTCTCCCGGCTGCGCAAACGATCGGCCCGCAAGGGGAAGCCGCATAGCCCTGAGTCTACGCTTGCGCGGAAAACTGCACCTTCATCGTCGTTGGGTCGCCGCTGCTCTTGGCAAAGAACGGCAGCAATTGCGACAGCGGCAACTGATGGCTGACAAGCCGCGCCATCGTGCCGTCGTCGCGTTTGAGGATCTCGAGCGCCTGCGGGATGTTGCGGTTCAACGAATGCGAACCCGCCAGCCTGATCTGCCGGCGGAAGATTTCGAACGGGGCGACCGAGATCCTGGCATCGGGCGCGCAGACGCCGAAGACCAGGGCCGTGCCGCCATCGGCGGTGAAGCCGATCATGCCTTCGACCACCTTGGCGACRCCGGTGGCGTCGGCGACGAAATCGAAGCCGCGCGCCCGYGYCGACAGCGCCTGCGATCCGGACAYCAGCGGYTCCAGCCCGAGCGCYTCKGCGAAGGCMAGSCGSKGYTCGCTGATGTCGGCGACSGCCACGCTTGCCACGCCCTTGGCCTTGAGCGACAGCGCCAGAAGCAGGCCGATCGGCCCGGCGCCGAAGACCAGCGCATTGCCCGGTATGCTCCTGCCGGCCTCGACGCCTGCGGCACTGAGACCATTGAGGACACAGGCGAGCGGCTCGGCAAGGGCCGCCGTATCGAAGGCGAGATCGCCGATCCCATGCAGATGGTCGACGGCAACCACGCTGAATTCCGCGAAGCCGCCATTTTCGGTGACGCCGTAGGCCTTCAGGCTGGCGCACAGATTGGTCAGGCCCTTCCGGCAGGCGGCGCAGTGGCCGCACGGTATGTTGGGATCGACGGCAACCCTGTCGCCCGGCTTGACGGTGGTGACATCGTCGGCGACCGCCTCGACCGTGCCAGCATATTCGTGGCCGGGGACCAGGGGAAACGCACCTTCGCCGTAGCGGCCATGCAGCACCTCGATGTCGGTATGGCAAAGGCCGGCGGCGCGGACGCGCACCAAAGCGTGTCCAGGCTTGACCTTTGGCAGCTCCAGATCCGCCATGCCGGCGACGCCCGCAGCGGTAAATCGGATAGCCTTCATTGCAGTCTCCCTTGTCCCGGCAGCTTGGTTTGCAGTGCGTCAGCCCATCCAGTTGCCGCCATCGACATTATAGGTTTGCGCCAGGATGTAGTCGCTGTCGGACGAGGCAAGGAACACGGCAAGCCCGGCAATATCCTCGGGGTTCGCGAAGCGGCCGATTGGCACCGACTTGGCCACCGCGGCCTTCTTCTCGCCGGGCTTCAAGCCCTCCCAGCGGGCGAAGTGGGCGTCGACGACCTCCCAGTGTTCGCCGTCGACGACGCCGGGCGCGATGGCGTTGACGTTGATGCCATGCTTGACCAGCGCCAGCGCGGCCGACTGCGTCGCCGAGATGATCGCTGCCTTGGAGGCGCAATAAAGCGTCACCAGCGCCTCGCCGCGGCGGCCGGCCTGGCTTGCCATGTTGATGATCTTGCCGCCGCGGCCGCGCTTGATCATCAGATTGGCCACCGCCTTCATCATGAACAGCGGCCCCTTGAGATTGATGTCGAAGACCCTGTCGTAGCTSGCTTCRGTKATSTCGGTGATCGGTGCCATGTCGAAAATGGCGGCGTTGTTGACCAGGATATCGATGCCGCCGGATGCACGATCGACCTCGGCGGCGACGCTCTCGATCGCCTCGAGGTCGGTGACATCGAGTTTGACTGCGCTGGCCGCCGCGCCGATCGCCGCTGCCGCCCGCGTCGCGCGGTCGATATCGATATCGGCAATCACCACGCTGGCGCCTTCGCGCGCGAAAGCTTGCGCGAAGCCGAGGCCAATGCCGCGCGCGCCGCCGGTGATCAAGGCCGTCTTGCTCTTCAGTTTCATATCCGGTTCCAGCCTTTCCCGACTGTTCGAAAACGATATTTGGCGCCTGCCGGCGGATGCGTGGCGGCGTCTTCTCAGGCAATTCCTGTGGGAAAACCGTTACACGCTTTTCGCCAGATTGCTGCGAGGAACGCACGGACCTGCCGATTGCTCACGCAATTCCGGAGGGAAAACCGCACCGCAGCTTTCCTGGAGTTGCCTCGGCGGATCCGTGCATCCTCCCGGCCCGCTGCAACGGGAGGTATGACAGGCCGGGATCGCCAGGAGGCGGCGCACGTTCCGCCCCCTGGTCTGGTTGTGTGGCTCGAGCCCGCTATTTGATGTAGCCCGCTTCCGTCATCGTCTTCTCTACGGAGGACTGGGCGCCATTGAGCGCATCATCCACCGACTGCTGGCCGGTCACCGCGGCAGCGATCGCCTGACCAACCTCGGTTCCGATGCCCTGGAATTCAGGGATGGCGACGAATTGGATGCCGGTATAGGGGACCGGATCCTTGGTCTGCTTGGTCGGGTCGGCGGATTCGATCGCTGCAAGCACCGTCGCGGCGAAGGGCGCCGCCTTCTGGTAGTCGGCGCTGGCATAGGTCGACTTGCGCGTTCCCGGAGGTGCCGCGACCCAGCCTTCGGTCTCGCCGACGCGCTGGACATAGGCTTTCGAGGTCGCCCATTTGACGAAGGATTTTGCCACATCGGCCTTCTTGGTCGAGGTCGGGATGGCGAGGCTCCATGCCCAGCCCCAGGCCGAACCGTTCGGCGTGACCGCCACCGGCGCCTTGGCGAAGCCGACCTTGTCGGCGACCTTGCTTTGCTTGGGATCATAGACGCGGCCCGCGGCGGACGTGGCGTCGATCCACATGGCGCAATGGCCGGAGGCGAACAAGGTCTGGTTCTCGTTGAAGCCGTTGGAGCTTATTCCCGGAGGTCCATCCTTCTTCATCGTATCGACATACCAGCCGATCGCCTTCTTCCACGCATCCGAATTGAGCTGCGGCTTCCAGTCCATGTCGAACCAGCGGCCGCCGAACGTGTTCACCAGCGTGCCGACGAAGGCCATGTTCTCGCCCCAGCCCGGCTTGCCGCGCAGGCACAGGCCGTATTGCTCCTTCGACTTGTCGGTGAGCTTGTCGGCGAATTCCGTGATCTGGTCATAGGTCGGCTGCTCCGGCATCTTCAGGCCGGCGGCGTCGAACAGATCCTTGCGGTAGAGTGTGAACGAGCTTTCGGCGTAGAAGGGCACGGCATAGAGCTTGCCGTCGACCGTCAGGCCGCTGCGCACCGGCGCGATCAGGTCGTCATAGTCATAATC
>NZ_JBFUGJ010000168.1:0-12764 GCF_056402975.1 Mesorhizobium sp. P3_A9
GCGGTACAATAGGCACGCCACCGAGACAGAAGAGGGCGCGCCACGGGAGAAAAAATGGGGCGCGCAACACTGATCGGCTTTTCGGCGGTCGCCATGTGGGCGCTTTTGGCGCTGCTCACCGATGCATCCGGCAAGGTGCCGCCGTTCCTGTTGTCGGCGATCACCTTCTCGATCGGCACCGGGGTTGGGCTTGTCGCGCGGCTGTTCATGCCGGCCGCCGACAAGAGCCAGAAAATACCGCCACAGGTCTGGGTGATCGGCATTGCCGGTCTATTCGGCTACCACTTTTTCTATTTCACTGCTTTGCGTAGCGCGCCAGCGGTGGAGGCGAGCCTGATCGCCTATCTGTGGCCGTTGCTGATCGTGCTCGGTTCGGCGCTGATGCCGGGCGAAAAACTGGCGTGGAACCATGTCGTCGGCGCGCTGCTCGGCCTTGCCGGCACCGTGCTGATCGTCACCAAGGGCGGTGGGCTGGCCTTTGATGCGCGCTACGCCTTCGGCTACGCCATGGCCGCCGTCTGCGCCGTGCTGTGGTCGTCCTATTCGCTTTTGTCGCGGCGTTTCCCGTCGGTGCCGACCAGCATCGTCACCTGGTTCTGTGCGGCGACCGCCGTGCTGTCGCTCGTCTGCCATCTGGCGCTGGAACAGACYGTGCTGCCGGWYGGCGCCGGCCAGTGGCTGGCSGTGCTYGGCCTYGGSCTGATGCCGGTGGGYGCSGCCTTCTACGCCTGGGACATCGGCGTCAAGCGCGGCAACATCCAGGTGCTGGGTGCCGCAAGCTATGCCGCTCCGTTGCTGTCGACGCTGGTGCTGATCGCGGCCGGCGTCGCGGAACCGTCGCTTCGCATCCTTGCCGCCTGCGTGCTCATCACCGGTGGTGCGGCCCTGGCGGCAAGATCGCTGTTCCTGGGCAAGCCGGCCGCGGCTGAAAGCGGAGCCGGGGCATCCGAAAGCGGAGCCGGGGCATGACGATGCCGTTTSCCGGYGGTATCGAYGCCAACGCCAATGCGACGCTKRTSTTYTCGCTGGTGGCGGCGGYGATCTAYGCYTTCACGCTGGGYATGCMGCCGASSCTYGCCCGCTCCGCGGCAAAGACGCTTAGCGTCGCGATGCTTGCCGTGCTGGTGGCGCTGCAAGGCGGCCCGCTGCTTCTGGTCACCGCCCTTGCGCTCAGCGCGGTGGGTGACGCCTTCCTGTCGCGCGACGGCGAGAAGGCGTTTCTTGGCGGGTTGGCGAGTTTTCTCATTGCCCACATAGTCTATGTCGCACTGTTCCTGCGCAGTGGCGGCGGGTTGGGATTGCTTGGTGCCGAATCCTGGCGCGGGGCGATCGCGCTGGCATTGGCTGTGTTCGTGGTCGTCATGCTCGCAGCGCTCTGGCGTCGCGTCGGCCCCAGCTTGCGCATCCCGATCGCCTGTTATGTCGTCGCAATCCTGGCGATGGGCATGGCGGCGCTGACCACCAACAGCGTCTGGGTCATCGGCGGCGCGGTGCTGTTCATGGCCTCGGACGGGTTGCTGGCCACGGAGAAGTTTCTGGTCGCGGCCATCTCGCCTCATCGTGCGTGGATGCGATTTGCGGTCTGGGTTTTGTACTATGCTGCCCAAGTGGCGATCACGCTCGGGTTCCTGTTGGGCTAGGATTTGCCGTCGAATTCGACGAAACCAATGCTGATGATGCTCAGTGGTTAACTACTGCTCACTGCGCCAGCATGGAACGCAGTGTCAGGTAAATCATGTATAAGGATCCACCGAGAGAGCTGAGAAGAATCATCATGAGCAAGCGCCTTTGAAGCGTCGGAATATCATTCCATTCCCGAAACAACTTGCATACGTAGAAGATTGAATACGCTGCAAAGGACACGCTCATTACGAATAGTGCGACAAAGATGCTCTTCGGATAAATAGGCCGGATCAGAAGGCCTGCTACGCCAACTGCAGAAAAGGCGGCAATGAGCACTTTGTTTCGCATAGGCAGCCGATAATCAATCATATCGGCATGGCCTCAATGGGCATCAGGTGCGTAGCCGGATCGGCCAACATGGCTGGCAGATGTTGGTTGCACCAGAGTTTAAATGGCGCACCTTTCGGGATCATTCTCCCGGCTCCCAGCCCGGTTCGGCCAGTTCGAAGGCGGCGAAATCAAAACCCGGCGCGACAGTGCAGCCGACCAGCGTCATTCACCGAAGCTGCGCGCCGATTGCCACCAACCTGCCGGCACGACGATCTGCGGCCGTTCGCCCGCCGCGAGCCCGATGCCGAGCACCTGCTCGATCACGGTTGACCCTTCTTCCCACATGGACAGCGCCAGCGGCGCGCCGGCATGGAAATGCCAGACCTCGGCGGCATCCTTGACCCGATGCCAGGCCGAAAGCTGGTGCTGTTCCAGCAGGAAATAGATGGCGGTCGAATGGCCGCGCGCACCCCCGGCTTCGTCGCGAAAGGTTTCCGCGTACCAGCCGCCTTCAGGATGCGGCTTCAGGCCAAGCGTTGCGATGATTTCGGCTGAGCTGGTCATGGTCTCCGAAATCCCCCGGGGTTCAAAAATTGTCCTTGCGCTTACGGATCTCGGCGAACACCTCGGCATCCCCAGCCTTCTCCAGCCCAAGATGCTTGCGGATCGCCGGATCGTGCCAGCGCAGGAAGGGATTGGTCGACAGTTCTTCGCCGATCGTCGTCGGCAGCGTCGGCTTGTTGTCGGTCCGCAGCGCCTCGATCCGGGCGGAACGCTCCTTCAGCGCCGAATTGGTCGGGTCGACGGTCAGCGCAAAACGGGCGTTGGCGAGCGTGTATTCGTGGCCGCAATAGATAACGGTATCAGCGGGAAGTGCGGCAAGTTTCTTCAGCGATTCGTACATCACCGGCGGCTTGCATTCGAACAGCCGCCCGCAGCCCAGCGCAAACAGCGTGTCGGCGGTGAAAGCCACTTTCGATGCCGGCAGATGGTAGGAAACGTGGCCGGCGGTGTGGCCGGGGGTGGCGATCACCTCGATCCGTTCATCGCCGAGATGCAGGACGGAGCCCTCTTCGACGGTTTCGTCGATGCCTGGAATCTTGGCCTTTTCAGCCTCCGGGCCGACGATGCGCAGCTTGAAGCGCTCCTTCAGCGCCAAATTGGCTTCGACATGGTCGGTATGGTGGTGCGTGGTCAGGATCATCGTCGGCGTCCAGCCGGTGCGCTTGACCGCGGCCAGGATCGGCGCCTCCTCGGGCGCGTCGATGATCGCGGTCTGCCCGCTTTTGCGGTCATGCACCAGCACACCGAAATTATCGCTGCGGCACATGAACTGCTCGATTTCGACCGCCATCGTATCTCTCCATTGTCGCCGCAGACATAGGGCGCCAGCGCGCGGATGTCATCCCGGAGATGACAAGTGTCACTCCGGAGATGACAAAGTCACTCCCGGAGATGTCGATAGCCTTCAGGGCCTTTTGTTGAAACCTACCGATATCACGGCTACATCCCTGACATGCATTCCGACATCGTCGACCTTCGCTCCTTCTATTCGACAACGCTCGGCCGGTTCGCCGAGCGCTCGATCACCATGGCGCTGTCGTCGATCTGGGCCACTGTCCCCAATGAACGGCTGGTCGGGCTCGGCTATACGCTGCCCTGGCTGGAGCGTTTCGGCTCCGATGCCGAGCGGGTCTTCGCCTTCATGCCGGCGACGCAGGGCGCCGTGGTCTGGCCGGCGACGGGGCCGACGGCGACAGCGCTGGTCTTCGACGAGGAACTGCCGCTGGTCGATTCCTGCATCGACCGCATGCTGCTCGTCCATTCGCTCGAACATGTCGAAAACCCGCGCGAGACGCTGAACGAGATCTGGCGGGTGCTGTCGCCGGCGGGACGCGTCGTCATCGTCGTGCCCAACCGGCGCGGCGTCTGGGCGCGCTTCGAGCATACGCCGTTCGGCAATGGCCGGCCTTTTTCACGTGGCCAGCTTACCGAGTTGCTGCGCGAGGCGAATTTCACGCCCGCTTCCTGGTCGGATGCGCTGTTCTTCCCGCCATCGCGGCGTCGCTTCATGATGCGCTTCCACAATGTGCTGGAGCGTGCCGGCCGACGGCTGTGGCCGATCTTTTCCGGCGTCATCGTCGTCGAAGCGCAGAAGCGGCTCTATCAGGGTGTGCCGGTCGCCCAGCGCGCGTCCCGCCGTGTCTTCGTGCCGGTGCTGTCGCCGCATGGCGCGACTAGGCTCGGCCGCCGGGCCGAGGCCGCAGGCGCGGCAGCGCCGTCCCACCAGGTGAAACCTTCGTGATCAAGGCGGAAACTTTCCTCGTGCGGCATTTTCCCGACCTATCTGTCTCGCGGACTGGTTGACGGCGGCGGCCGTCGGCTCTCTTCATCCGGTTTCAGCATCACACCTGAAGGCAAGGACCTCTGACATGGCTGATCAACTGGACAATCAGGCCACCGTTCAGCCGGTCGCCGTGGCCAGCAGCCTGCGCGATCAGGTGGCGACGATCAAACGGGCGCTGGTGGGATCGCCGGTTCGCAAGTGGTTGCTGTGGACGTCGGTCGCCATCATGGCTGTCATCATCGCGACGTCGATCGGCCAGGTCCTGCTCAACCGCTGGAACCAGCCYTTCTACGACGCGCTCGCGCGCCGCGACATGGCGGCCTTCCTGCACCAACTTCTCGTCTTTGCGATGATCGCGGGCGGGCTTCTGGTGCTCAATATAGGCCAGACCTGGCTCAACCAGATGATCCGGCTGAAGCTGCGCGAGGCGCTGACGCTGGACCTGATCGATCAGTGGATGCGGCCGGCGCGCGCCTTCCGGCTGGCCAATGCCGGCGCCATCGGCGTCAATCCCGATCAGCGCATGCAGCAGGATGCAGCGCATTTGTCCGACCTGTCGACCGATCTCGGTGTCGGGCTGTTACAGTCGCTCATCCTGCTCGTGTCTTTCGTCGGGGTGCTGTGGGAACTGTCTTCAGGCTTCGTCTTCCACGTCAATGGCTGGTCGCTGGCCATACCGGGCTACATGGTCTGGGCGGCGTTCCTCTATGCCGGCATCGCTTCCTGGCTGAGCTGGCTGGTCGGGCGACCGCTGATCAGCCTCAACAGCGACCGCTACACGCGCGAAGCTGAGCTGCGCTCCTCGATGGTGCGCGTCAACGAGAATGTCGATGCCATCGCGCTCTACCATGGCGAAGCCGATGCCAGGCAACGGCTCGAACTCGACCTCGGCACCGTGCTGGGCGCCATGCGGCGCATCTACACCGCGCAGATCAACCTGTCTTGGGTGACCGACACCTATGGCTGG
This sequence comes from Mesorhizobium sp. P3_A9, assembly GCF_056402975.1. Taxonomy (NCBI): domain Bacteria; kingdom Pseudomonadati; phylum Pseudomonadota; class Alphaproteobacteria; order Hyphomicrobiales; family Phyllobacteriaceae; genus Mesorhizobium; species Mesorhizobium sp. P3_A9. The sequence goes on from NZ_JBFUGJ010000168.1 coordinate 5,268, forward strand.
ATCACCGTCGTGGCGCCGATCCTSGTCGCCTCGCCGGTCTATTTCKCSGGCGACATCAGCTTTGGCGGGCTGATGATGGCGGTCGGCGCCTTCAACCAGGTCCACTCKTCSYTGCGCTGGTTCRTCAACAAYATCGGCRGCATCGCCGACTGGCGCGCSACGCTGATGCGSGTCGCCGAYTTCCGCATCGCGCTSGMYGAAACSGAYGTGCTGCACGAYACSGAAAAACGCATCACCTTCGATCAAAACGCCAATGGCAGCCTGACCTTCGAGAAGCTCCAGGTGGCCTCGCCGGAGGGCTGCACAAAACTCTCCGACCAGCATGTCGAAATCCGCCCCGGCGAGCGGGTGATGATCACCGGCGAGCCGGGCGCCGGCAAGACGCTGTTCTTCCGCGCCATTGCCGGKCTKTGGCCGTGGGGMAGCGGCAAGATCGGCCTGCCGGCGAGAGAAACCCTCATCTTCGTGCCGCGGGTGCCGTATTTGCCGGCCGGCACGTTGCGCGAGGTGCTCAATCACGCGAACGGGCATGCGCCGGCCAGTGATGCCGACATTGTGGCGGTGCTGGCCGAGGTCGGCCTGGAACGGCTGTCGTCGTCGCTCGACCGCGTCGGGCGCTGGGACCATGAGTTGGGCGATGACGAACAGCGCCTGCTGGGCGTGGCCAGGCTCGCCCTGCGGCAGCCGAAATGGGTGATCATCGACGAAGCGATGGATGCGTTCGACGGGCCCGCACTGCGCCGCGTGCTGGCGATGCTGGAAAAGCATCTGAAGGGAGCCACGATCATCAACATCGGCCGTGGCCAGCACAACAATCAGTTCTTTCCGCGCGGCCTGACGATCGTGAAGGATTCCGGTGCGCCGGCGCTGAAACCTGCCCGCGTCAGGGCTGGCGCCATCGATCCGCCGCCGGCTGCCGCCCGCCGCAGGAAGTAGGCTGCTTTCTCTGGTTGTGCCCAAACCTTATTTCGCCGTGATCGCAATGGAAGATTTCCCGGAGAAACAACCCCGGCATTGACCATGCTCGATGCGCTGCGCCTGCTTGCCTGCCTTGCCTGCGCCCAGGCAGTTCCCGTCGCTTCATCGCCGGATGCGCCGGTCGTTGATGTCAGGCTTGTGCTGGCGGTCGATATCTCCCTGTCGATGGACGAGAAGGAATTCGCGCTGCAACGTGCCGGCTATGTCGAGGCGCTGCGGCATCCCGATTTCATCCAGGCCGTCCGCTCCGGCAATACGGGCCGCATCGCGCTTGCGTATTTCGAATGGGCCGGCACGGTGCGCGACGACGCGGTCATCGGCTGGCAGATCATCGACAGCACGGAGAGCGCCAACCGCTTTGCCGACAAGGTGGCGGCGCGCCCGTTCCRGAGTTTTCGCGGCACGTCGATTTCCACCGCACTTGCCTTCGGCGCCGGGCTGTTCGACAGGACGGATTTCGCCGGCGAGCGCAGCGTCATCGACATATCGGGCGATGGCCCCAACAATATCGGGCCGCCGGTCACCGCGACGCGTGATGCTGCAACCGCCAAAGGCATCGTCATCAACGGCCTGCCGATCCTCATCAACCCATCGACTACCTTCAGCCATCTCGACCAGTATTATGCACAGTGCGTGACCGGCGGCCCCGGCTCCTTCGTGCTGCCGATTTATGCGGCCGCCGAATTTTCCACCGCCATCCGGCGCAAGCTGATCCTTGAAGTGAGCGGCATTCAGGACAAGGCGAGGCTCACCCCCGTCGACGCGGACGCACCGATCGACTGCCTGCAAGGCGAGCGCGACAGGCGCTTCCTATCGGATCCGTATTTCCCGGAACTCGACCGTTGAACTTGCAACGGATTCAGGCAGGCCGGGCGCCGCACTTGTTGCGAAACTCGGTGTAGAGATCGCGGCGCCAACGCCGGCCATAGACATAGCCGTTGACCAGTTGCGGCAGCGAGTAACCAAGCTCCTTGGAAGACCGGTTGGCCATGTACCCGGCAAATGCCTCGGGCAAACGGCCCCTGAGAATATCGGCAATAAGCTGGCGCGAGATCATGTAGGGGGGAATGTGCGGGTAGGCGTGGGCAATATGCGGATGCTTGCCCATCAGATTTGCATAGGCTTCGACATAGCCGTCGCGGCGGCCTGAAATCGAATTCTCAGAATTGTGTTTCGTCCAGTCGAGATCTCCGGACAGTTGCGCGCCGAAGCGCCGGGCGAGGCGCAGCAGCAATTCCCGATCCTGCATCCGGGTGATGTCGCTGTCATAGCCGCCAATGGCCAGCAAGGCCTCGCGGCGGGCCGATATCGCCGAGCCGGCGATGAAGATCGTTTGCGCCACAAGCGTCCGCTCCAGCATCGCCGGGCTGACGAATGCCTCGGGGTTGATGCAGTTGGTGGTGCGGCCGCTCTTCAAGGAGACGAACGAACTGAGCAGCACCTGAAGCGCGGGATTGTCATCGAACCACGCCAAGGTCCGTTCGAGCCGGTGCGGCATGTAGACATCGTCGGAATCGAGAAATGTCACCACCGGTGCCCGCGCACGTTCGATGCCGGCATTCCTGGCAGCGTTGGCGCCTCGCCATTTCGCACCGACATAGATCAGCCGCGGGTCGCTGATGCGGGCCAGCGCCGCCTCGGTGCCGTCGGTGGAACCGTCGTCGACGACGATGTGCTCAAGCCTCGGCATGCTCTGCGAAAGGACGCTTTCGACGGCGCGCAACACCGTTTCGCGCCGGTTGTGCGTCGGCGTGATCACCGTGATAAGGGGTGCCGTATCCTGGGCCTTGGCCATTTCAGCTATGCCCGACATAAAGAGGCACGAATTCCGGTTCGTCCCTGACCAGGCCAAGCGCCATGGCCGCCTGGCCAAAAAAGACCAGCGTGCAAAAGACCAATCCGACGGCCAGGGCAAACGGAATTTGCCAGACGGGCATGCCGAGCTGCGTCGCATGCGCTATGATGCGGCCACTCACTCGCCGGGACATCGAAAACCAACGCCTTGTTGCCTTCACCACCCGTGCGGTTCGCGACGGCGATTCCAGAGCCACATACTTCCGGTCCGCATCGCGGCCGGTGACCAGCGCGCGCCAGAAGAAAAACCGCCAGCCGCGCGGAGGATAGTGGCTGGCCCGGGCATCGACCCGGACGAAGTCATGTCCGCTCTTTTTGAGCTGGCTGGTGAGCAACGTGCAGGAAACCTTGAAACCATTGCTGGCGGGATAGGGGTGGCTGGCCAACCAGTCTCTGCGAAAAGCGCAATTGTTGGCGTTCATCGCCCGTCTGGAAGCGAAACGTTGATCCCCGTCGCGCAGCGGGAAGAACCAGAGGAGTGCAAAGGTGCGCGAGGCGAAATCGTCACAGCTGAGATAGGTGTAACCGTTCACGGCGATCGTCTTTGGATCCTGTAGCGGCTTGAGGAGCGCCGGCAGCCAGCCTGTCTCCATGACCGTGTCGGAATCACAGAAAACCACGACGTCGCCGGTGGCCAGTCCAATGCCCGCGTTCTTGATCTGATAGTACCGGCTGCCGGTGCTGGCGCAGAAGACCATGTTGGCAACGGCGCCAAGTTGCGGAACAAGCTCGGCCAGACGCTGCTGAAGAAGCGGCGTTTCGGCAGCTTGTCCGCTGTGAACGACAATAACCTCCGGCTTGGGGTATTGATCGTGCGTCGTTGCGCCTTCTATTTCCCGCGCCAAAGCGCGAAACGAAACGCCAATCTCATCTTCGTTGATGGATTTGGCATTTTCCATTTCGACTACGATTGAATAGGTCTGGGATTTGCGTTCCATGCCCCGCCCAAAGCATTACGTTCGGCGCGACGCTACAAAGAACATCTTCGTATGTCATCCCACGATGCGAAATACGGCCGACCTGAAAGGTCGAATTTCAGATTTCGCGCCCCAATAGCAACACGTTAGCAGGTCGGAAGGAATGCAGTTCCGCCTGATCGAGGACTGATTCGGTCGCAGCGTCGATATCGCTCCTATTATCTCAGGCGTAATCGAAGTCCGTCACTTCCTTTGGCAACCTGCAGTCATGAGGCCGGCAAATCGGCCTCGATCGACAAGGGAGCTACGTCATGACCGCTTACGCCGTTGCCCATATGCGCCAAGTGACAATGTGCCCGCAGATCGTCGAATATCTGCACAAGATCGATGCCACGCTGGAACCTTTCGGCGGCCGTTTCCTGGTGCATGGCGGTGACGTGGAGGTGATCGAGAACGGCTGGCCGGGCAACCTCATCATCATCGAGTTTCCCGACCGGCATCAGGTGCGCAACTGGTACAATTCGCCAGCCTACCGGGCGATCCTTCCACTGCGCACCGATAATTCGGACTCCGACGTAATCATCGTTGACGGTGTCGAGCATCCGCACAAGGCTACAGATGTGCTTGGCTAGACGTGCCGTACCCTATCGCTTCAGCAAGAACACCGCCTGCTGGCCAAAGAAATTCCAGAACCACCAGGGCATCGACAGGCCGATCTTCTGGCCAGCGGCGTCGAGCGCGGTCGCTTTTTCCACCGTCGCGCCGAGCTCCTCGCACAGATTGACGAAGTCGCGGATGGTGCAGAAATGGATGTTGGGCGTGTCGTACCAGGAATAGGGCAGGTCCTGGGTGACCGGCATGCGGCCCTTGACGAACAGCGACAGGCGCACCCGCCAATGGCCGAAATTGGGGAAGGAGACGATCGCCCGGTCGCCGATCCTGAGCAGCTCGTCGAGCACCAGCTTCGGGTTGCGGGTGGCCTGCAAGGTCTGCGACAGGACGACGAAGTCAAAGCCCTTGTCGGGATAGAATTCGAGATCCTTGTCGGCATCGCCCTGGATGACGGAGAGGCCGCGCGCCACGCATTCGTTGACGCCGCGCTGCGACAGTTCAAGCCCGCGGCCGTCGACCTGCTTGGTGTCCTGCAGCAATTCAAGCAATGAGCCATCGCCCGAACCGACGTCGAGCACGCGGGACTGCGGCGGGATGAGGTTGGCGACGACCTCGAGGTCGACGCGCTGGCTGCCGTTGACGCTCATGATGTGAGCCCTCTCGCCCGGGCCGCTGAGCCGATGAAGCCGTTGATGGCGGCAAACAGTTCCGGCTCGTCGAGCAGGAAAGCGTCATGGCCGCGATCGGTCTCGATCTCGACGAAGGAGACCGAGGCTCCGGCTGCATTGAGGGCATGCACGATGGAGCGGCTTTCTTCCGTCGGAAACAACCAGTCCGATGTGAACGACACCAGGCAGAAGCGGGTYTTGGTGCCGGCAAARGCATCCGCCAGCCGGCCGCCATGGTCGGCGGCGAGGTCGAAATAGTCCATGGACCGCGTCATGTAGAGATAGGAATTGGCGTCGAAGCGGTCGACGAAGGTCATGCCCTGGTGGCGCAGATAGCTTTCGATCTGGAAGTCGGCATCGAAGCCGAAAGTCAGATGGTCGCGGTCCTGCAAATTGCGGCCGAATTTTCGGTGCAGGGCGGCTTCCGACAGGTAGGTGATGTGGGCGGCCATGCGCGCCACCGCCAAGCCCTTTTCGGGGCGCTTGCCGTGCTCGAAATATTTGCCGCCATGCCAATCCGGATCAGCCATAACGGCTTGTCGGYCGACCTCGTGGAAGGCGATGTTCTGCGATGAATGGCGGGCGCCAGTGGCGATCGGCAGCGCTGAAAAGACACGCTCCGGATAGCACGACGCCCATTCCAGCACCTGCATGCCGCCCATCGAGCCGCCGAGCACGCAAAACAGTTTCTCGATGCCGAAATGGTCGATCAGCATCTGCTGCGCGCGCACCATGTCGCGGATGGTGATGATGGGCAGGTCGAGCCCATAGGGTTTTCCGGTGGCTGGATTGGTCGAGGCTGGGCCGGTGGAGCCCAGGCAGCCGCCGATGACATTGGAGCAGATGACGAAGAAACGGTTGGTGTCGATGATCTTGCCGGGGCCGATCAGCACTTCCCACCAGCCCGGCTTGCCGGTCACCGGGTTGGTGTTGGCGACATGCTGGTCGCCGGTCAGCGCATGGCAGACAAGGATGGCATTGGAGCGGGCATCGTTCAGCGTGCCATAGGTCTGATAGGCGATCTGGAACGGCGACAAAAGCGTGCCGGCATCGAGCTTGAGCGGCTTGTCGGACCCGAAGCGCAACACCGGGCTCGACGGCTGGTCGGCCTCGTTGTTGGTCTTTCCTGCGCGCAGAGCGGCCATTCTCGTCTCACTTGCTGCATCATATCAGGCGAAAAATCGCCGACGATGCGTCCGTCCGGCCGGCCGCGGACAATAAAAAACCGGCATTGCCATTCGCAAAGCCGGTTACGTCACGCAAACGGCCCTTTAGCGAATTGTTTAACGTGGCTGCAAGCCGACCGGCCAAATCACCACGGAACTGTCGCTGTCCTTCTAGAACTCGCCCGCCCTGCCGTCAATGCCGGCATCTGGGCCGGCTGCTGGCACCACTGCCGCCTCTCGACATTGCGGGCCATGGCTTGTATTTCCGCAGCGGCCTCCCGATGGAGGCATTTTCGACGGATTTTGCAGAAATGAACAAGACACTGGATCAGGCACGGCCAACCCCGCGCGCGGGCATCATGGACATCGACGCCTATGTGCCCGGCAAGAGCGCCGCACCCGCCGGTGTCGCCAAGGTCTACAAGCTGTCGTCGAACGAGAACCCGCTCGGTCCGTCACCGAAGGCGATCGAAGCCGCACGTGAGGTTGCCGCCAAACTCGACATCTATCCCGACGGCACCGCCAAACGGCTGCGCGAGGCGATCGCCGAGGTGCACGGCCTCAACGCGCAGAACATCATCTGTTCCAACGGTTCCGATGAGATTCTCGGGCTTTTGGCACAAATCTATCTCGCGCCCGGTGACGAAGCGATTTTCACCGAACATGCCTTCATGGTCTACAAGATTTACATCCAGTCGGCCGGTGCTGCGCCGGTCGCGGTCAAGGAGACTGACGAGCGGGCCAACATCGATGCGATCCTGGCCGCCGTCACGCCGCATACGAAAATCGTGTTCCTGGCCAATCCCAACAATCCGACCGGCACCTATGTGCCGTTCCAGGAGGTGCGCCGCCTGCATGCCGGCCTGCCCAGGCATGTCCTKCTGGTGCTSGACGCGGCYTAYGCSGAATATGTCCGCCGCAACGACTATGAAGCCGGCATCGAACTGGTCGGCAGCACGGAGAACGTTGTGATGACCCGCACCTTCTCCAAGATCGGTCTTGGTGGGGCACGGATCGGCTGGATGTATGGTCCGATGCACATCGTCGACGCCATCAACCGCGTGCGCGGTCCCTTCAAYGTCAAYGCGACGGCRATCGAGGCTGGCATYGCCGCSAYCCGYGACCGCGMCCAYGTYSAGCGCAGCGTGGCGCACAACGARACCTGGCTYRCCTGGCTGAGCCAGGAGWTGACCRGGCTYGGGCTGCGGGTGACGCCSAGCGTCGGCAATTTCSTSCTCATCCAYTTTCCCGACGACCGGAAGCATTCGGCGGCGGCGGCCGACGATTACCTGACCGCGCGCG
>NZ_JBFUGJ010000169.1:0-12678 GCF_056402975.1 Mesorhizobium sp. P3_A9
CTATTGTCCCGCACCTATCACTGTTTGGGTTCCCGATGATGATCTCGCTACAACATTTGTTTTGGGCACGGATTGCCGCGGGCATCCTCGCGCTGTTGATCGTCAATCAAAGCGTCGGGCTTTGGCGTTTTCGCCGCAAGGCTGCCAACGGCCGGAACTGGCCGTCGACCAAGGGGACAATCATCGCATCCGATGTCTACCCCTATTCTGTCGATCGCGAGACGGGTGACGCGCGATCCAGTGTCTCGATCGGCTATTCCTATGCGGTCAACGCCAAGACCTACAGGAGTGACAGGATAGGCTGGGGCAAGAAAGCAGTCATGCTGACCCCGGCGGCGCAAAGACTGTCGGCGCGCTATCCCGTCGGCGCGTCGGTGCCGGTTTTCTATGATCCGGCCAGGCCGAACTTGGCCCTGCTGGAGCCGCGCGGCCAAGGCAAATCCACGGAGATGACGGCGTTGGTGCTTTTTCTGGTTGTCTTTTGCGCGATCGAGCTCGGCCTGCTGCCGCTGGCATGGCTTGGATACAATCCATCGACCCCGCGCGGGATGCCGCTGTTCGGCTTCCTCCTGCCGCTTGCCGGCTTTGCCATGGCGGTCGGCGGTCTTCTCTCATATCTGCGGCTGCGGCGGGCCATCGTAGCAAGTCGCAATTGGCCCAAGGCAGCGGGCAAGATCGTTTCCGCCGTCGTCACGACGGTCCATGAGCGCGACCCGAAAGACAGCGGGAGCACGATCGACCGCACGACGAAAAAATACCGCGCCGACATCCTGTATGCCTACCGTGTCGGTCAAGGCGGCTTTGTGGCCGCAGCAATAACCCTTGGATGGGTGCCCTTGTATGGGTTCGCGCAGGACGCCGAAGCCGTGGTCGCGGAATATCCCACCGGTGCCGAAGTGGATGTCTACTACGACCCGGCCAATCCCGAGGTCGCCGTCCTTCAACCGGAGAACAGGGATGGCGCTCTGGCGCCGCTGATCTTCGCGCTGATTTTCGGGGTCGGCAGCGCCATATTTTTCTGGGCCTTCGCGACACTGCGATTTCACTAGCATGACTGGAACAGGACCGGTCGTCGCGGTGCGGCCGTTGCAGAACGGCAACATTGCTGCCCCGTCCGCGTTTCGTGCCGCGCAGCCCTAGCCGCCGCGCCGCCCAGCCCAAGCGCTGCTGCGCCGCGCCCCGGTAATCTTCCAGAGCTTCACCGCTGATTTGGGCTCTCGATGATCCTTGCATGCATCTCAAAACTATCCCTGGCCGCCGCGGGTCGAGGCTCGGCGACCTTCATGCGTCGCGTTCCATGAGTACGGTGGCTCTCCCGGCAGACAGCGCCTCGACAAGCGCGTTTCACAAAAACCCTTCTGAAAGTTCGAAATCATGATCGCATCACGCGCGACATTGAGTCCCCGCTCGGCCAGGTTCGCCGCGCTGCTGCTCGCCGGCACCGCTATCTCGGCACTGCCGATACTTCAGGCGAACGCGGACGAGACATGGACGGGTACGACCTCCACCAACTGGTTCACCGCTTCGAACTGGAGCAACAACGCGGCTCCGACGTCCGGTGACACTGCCACCATTGCGACGACGACACCAAATGCGACGGTCATCAACAGCGGCGACGCCTTTAGTCTAAATACGAAGGTTGGTTCCGACTCCGGCGCGGGTCAGCTCACGATCTCTGGCGACGGCGCGCTTACAACCACGGACAACCTGCTTGTCGGCGATACCACTGCGCCAAACACCGGCGCTGGCTCGGTACTTGTCACCGGAGCAGGCTCCCAGGCAACCGCCATGGTTGTCATGGTGGGTACCGGGTCCGACGGGACGCTGACGATAGCCAGTGGCGGCGCGGTCGGCGCATTGACCGTAATGGCCGGCGCCACCTCCAACGGCACCATCGATGTCGAAGGTGCCGGCTCCACCCTGACGGCGCAAAGTGCTCTGGTGGTCAACAATGGCCCCAGCACCGGTCTGGCCGGGATCTTGTCGGTCACCAATGGCGCAACTGCCATCAGCCTCGACCAGACCACTATCGGCGAAGGCGCTGGCAGCGCCACTGCAACGGTCGATGGCGCCGGTTCGTCCTTGCAAACCACCAATAAACTGGCAATCGGCGCCTTTGGCGGCTCGGGTTCGCTCACGATCAGCAATGGAGGTGTCGCCTCGGCGGCAATAGCCGTGCTCGGCGATGCCTCGGGCTCGTCCGGCACACTGACGGTCAAGGATGCCCAGTCGAACCTCACGACCAGTGTATTGGACGTGGGCAACACCGGTACCGGCACGCTGACAATTTCGAACGGCGGCACGGTTCTCGACCAGAACGCCTATGTCGGAATAGCACCCCACAGCACTGGCACTGTCCTCGTCACAGGTACCGGCTCCAACTGGAAGAACACCTTCTCCCTTTACGTCGGCGGCGACGGCAACAGCGCCGATACCGGGACGGGCGTCCTGACGATCGAGAAAGGCGGCACGGTTGCCAACGAGGACACCGCGATCGGCTATACGACTGGCACCACCGGCAAGGTGACGGTCACCGGCGCCGGATCGAGCCTCACCAATACAGGCGATCTTATAGTCGGATTCGACGGCAACGGCACGCTAGCAATCGCCGCCGGAGGTACGGTTACCGATAAGGTCGGCATTGTCGGCTTCGGTGACGGGATTGGCACTGTCACGGTCGACGGCATCAACTCAAGCTGGAAGAACACGAGCGATCTTTTGATCGGTGCCGGCGGTGGCAGCTCGGGCACACTTGCCATCTCAAACGGCGGCGCGGTGACATCGACGGGGAATCTATATGTGGGATACGACGGCGATTCGAAGGGAACGCTTACCCTCTCAAGCCTCGGCACCATGTCGGTGGGCGGCGATCTTTACCTGGCAGATAATACCGGTTCGACAGGCACGCTCAACATTGGCGCGGCGAAGGGCGATGCGGCCGTGGCGCCTGGCCTGCTCGATGCCGCAACGATCCAGTTCGGAAGCGGCGCCGGCACGATCAACTTCAACCACACCAGCAGCAGCTACATTTTTGTACCCCAGATCAGCGGTTCCGGCACGATCAACCAGATCGCCGGCACCACCGACCTGGCCGTGGATTCCATCGGTTTCACCGGCAGGCTGAATGTCACTGGCGGCCGGCTGGTGGTGGACGGCTCGCTGCCAAATGGACTGGCAGCCGTGTCAGGCGGCGGTATCCTCGGCGGCATCGGCGTTCTCGGCGGTATCGGCACTGTCGGCGGCATTGACGCTGAAACCGGCGGCATCGTCGCGCCAGGCAATGGCGATGGCATCGGCACGCTCCATGTGGCTGGCAATGTCGCCTTTGGATCGGGCTCGATCTATGAGGTCCAGGTGAACGCAAACGGCGCCTCCGACCTGATCCACTCCACGAAAGAGGCAATCCTGAGCGGCGGCACCGTGCAGGTTCTAGCTGCTCCTGGCGCTTATGGCGCGAACACCCAGTATACGATCCTGACCGCCGACACCGGTCTTTCCGGCAGCTTTGCCAACGTCAGCGGGGTGACCGCGACGCCCTTCCTCATCTATGACCTGACCCACGACACGAACAATGTCTATCTCGACGTCTACCGCAGCAGCGCCAGCTTCGCCTCGGTTGTAACGGCGCCCAACCAGATCGCTATCGCCGCCGCCGCCGAAAGCCTGGGCGGCAGCAGCATCGTCTATGACGCGCTCGTGGTGTCGCCGACGGTGGCCGCCGCGCAAGATGCCTTCGACCAGTTGTCCGGCGAGATCCATGCCTCAACCAAGGGCATGCTGCTCGACGACAGCCACTTCATCCGTGATGCCGCCACCAGCCGCATCGATGCTGCCTTCGGCGACGCCGGTGCAGCGGCACTGCCGGTTCTGGCCTATGGCGACGGCGGCCCCGAAATCGTTGCCGCCGACACCGACCGTTTTGCCGTTTGGGGACAGGCCTTCGGTTCATGGGGCAATACGAACAGCGACGGCAACGCCGCGGCCTTTGATCGCTCCACAGGCGGCCTGCTGGCGGGCGCCGACACGCTGGTGGGTGACTGGCGTGTCGGCCTGCTTGGCGGCTACAGCCATTCGTCTTTCAATGTCGACGCGCGCAACTCCGCCGGTTCCAGCGACAATTATGATGTTGGCCTCTATGGCGGCACCAATTGGGGCGCCATCGCCTTCCGCGGCGGTGCCGCCTACAGCTGGAGCCGCATCGCGACCAGCCGCGCGGTTGCCTTCAACGGTTTGGATGAGGCACTGTCGGCCGATTACGATGCCGGCACAGCGCAGGCCTTTGGCGAACTCGCCTACAAGATCGATGCGAACAAATTCTCCTTCGAGCCGTTCGCCAATCTCGCTTATGTCAATGTGAGAACCGACGGGTTCAGCGAGACAGGCGGCGCGGCGGCGCTGACCAGCGCCGGGTCGAACACCGACGCCACCTTCACCACGCTCGGCCTGCGCGGCTCGACCGATTTCGCGCTTGGCGGCATCGACGCCACGGCGCGCGGCATGCTCGGCTGGCGCCATGCCTTCGGCGATGTCACGCCGACCTCGACCCTCGCCTTTGCCGGCAGCGATACCTTCACCATCGCCGGGGTGCCGATCGCCCGTGATGCCGCCATTGTCGAGGCCGGGCTCGACCTTAAGATGACGGCCACTGCAACGCTTGGCCTGTCCTATTCCGGCCAGTTCGGCGGCGGCGCCACCGACAACGGCGCCAAGGCAAGTCTAAGCGTCAAGTTCTGAGCAGACACAGCGCCGCCGACGGGCGGCGCTTCGATAAACGCGCTTCCTGAAATCTTCTGAAAGTTCCGATCATGATCCCATCCCGCGCCAAACGCTGTCCAACACACCGCGCTACGAGACTGGCCGCGCTGCTGCTCGCCGGCACCGCCATCGCGGGGCTGCCTATGTCCCTGGCGAACGCGGACGAGACATGGACGGGCACGGCCTCCACCGACTGGTTCGCCGGTTCGAACTGGAGCGGGAATGCCGCGCCGACGTCCAGCGACACTGTAACCATAGCGACGACGACGCCTAATCCGACGGTCATCAACGGCGGCAACGCCGTCAGTGGGCTTACGGAGGTTGGTTATCAATCGAGTGCGGGTGAGCTGACGATTTCCGGCGGCGGCACGCTTACAACAGCAGGCGGGCTATATGTTGGCACCTCTAATATATCAAATTCAGAGGCCAGCTCGGTACTGGTCACCGGTGCAGGCTCGCTGGTGACCTCCGCCTCGGGCACTGTTCTTGTGGGCTTTGGGGCCGATGGGACATTGAAAATAGCCGATGGCGCAGCAGTTAACGCCTCTACCGTGATTGCCGGCGGCTTTTCCAACGGCACCATTGATGTCGATGGCACGGGTTCCACCCTGACGGCGCAAAACTCATTGATCGTCAATGGCGGCGGCTTAAGCACCGGCCTGACCGGGGCCTTGTCGATCACCAACGGTGGAACTGCCACCAGCAACGGACAGACCACAATCGGCGGAGGCGTCGGCAGCGCTACCGCCATGGTCGATGGCGCCGGTTCGTCCCTGCAAACCGCCTATGCGCTGACGATCGGCGGCGGCGGCTCAGGCTCGCTCACGATCAGCAATGGCGGCGCTGCCTCGGCGGCAGCAACCGTCCTGGGTGATGGTCTCGCAACCTCGTCCGGCACGCTCACTGTCGAGGATACCGGATCGACATTCACTACCGCTTCGTTGACCGTGGGCAATAGAGGCACCGGAACGCTGAAGATTTCGAACGGCGGGTCGGTCTCAAGTTTCTTCGGCGATGTCGCCGTCAGCGCCGGATCCACCGGTGACGTGACGGTCGACGGCGCCAATTCCACATGGAACAACACTCAGGATCTTGTCGTCGGTGGCGGGGGCAACGGCACACTGACGATCAAGAATGGCGGCACGGTTTCAGACTTGAATGCCTATCTCGGCAGCGCAGCCGGCAGCACGGGGACAGCGCTCGTCACCGGAGCCGGCTCGACCTGGACGAACACAGGCACCATTCTCGTCGGCGGCGACGCCACCAATAGCAGCGACACCGGAACCGGCTTCCTGACGGTCGACGACGGCGGCACGGTCACCAGCCAGGGTGGTGAAATCGCCTATTTGCCCAAGTCAACCGGCACGGTGACCGTCGAAGGCGCCAATTCGACCTGGACCATGAGCGGCAATATTGGCATCGGCACTGGCGGCAACGGCACGCTTGATATCCTCGACGGCGGCGCGGTGAGCGATGCCCTCGCCGCGCTTGGCGGCTTCGGCACCGCCAATGCGACGGTGGACGGCGCCAATTCCAAGTGGACGAACACAGGCGATATGTATCTCGGGTCCTTTGGCACGGGAACGCTGACGATTTCGAATGGCGGAACCGTCACCGTCGACGGCAATCTGCTGGCCGCCCTTGCGGCCGGCTCGACCGGCACGATCAACATCGGCGCGGCGGCCGGCAGTGCGGCCGTGGCACCCGGCACGCTCGACACCGCATCCATCCAGTTCGGCGCAGGCACCGGCACGATCAACTTTAACCACACCAGCAGCGATTACATTTTCGCACCGAAGATCATCGGTCCAGCCACGATCAACCAGATCGCCGGCAACACTGAGTTGAACACCGATTCCACCGGCTTCTCCGGCGACGTCAACGTCACCGGCGGCAGACTGGCGGTGAACGGCTTGCTGCCTGGCGCGCTGGTGATAGCGTCGGGCGGCGGTATCATCGGCGGCAATGGCGTCGTCGGCGGCATTGACGCTGAGTCCGGCGGCATCGTCGCCCCGGGCAATTCCATCGGCACGCTGCATGTGGCAGGCAATGTCGCCTTTGTATCGGGCTCGACCTACCAGGTCCAGCTGAACCCGGCCGATTCCTCCGACCAGATCATCGCCTCGGGAACAGCGCTTCTGATCGGCGGCACAGTGCAAGTGCTGCCCGCTGTCGGTCCCTATGGCGCAACCACGCAGTATACCATCCTGACTGCCGACATGGGCGTCTTCGGCAGCTTCGCCGGGGTCAGCGGAACCCCCTTTCTCAGTTACGACCTCACCTACGATCCCAAGAACGTCTATCTCGACGTCGCCCGCAGCAGCACCAGCTTCGCCTCGGTCGGCGCGACGCCAAACCAGATCGCCACCGGCGCTGGAGCCGAGAGCCTGGGCAGCGGCAGCATCGTCTATGACGCGATCGAGGTGCTGCCGACGGTGGCTGCCGCGCAAGCCGCCTTCGACCAGCTGTCCGGCGAGGTCCATGCCTCGACCAAAGGCATGCTGCTCGATGACAGCCACTTCGTCCGCGACGCCGCCACCAGCCGCATCGATGCCGCCTTCGGCGATGCGGGTGCGGTCCCCCTGCCCGTCATGGCCTATGGCGATGGTGGGCCGGAAATGGTCACCGCCGACACCGACCGTTTTGCTGTTTGGGGACAGGCCTTTGGTTCATGGGGCAATAAGGACAGCGACGGCAACGCCGCCRCCTTCGATCGCTCCACCGGAGGCCTGCTGGCGGGCGCCGACACGCTGGCGGGCGGCTGGCGTGTCGGTGTGCTCGCCGGCTACAGCCATTCGTCCTTCAATGTCGACGACCGCAACTCCGCCGGTTCCAGCGACAACTACCATCTTGGCCTCTATGGCGGCACCAATTGGGGCGCCATCGCCTTCCGCGGCGGCGCGGCCTACAGCTGGAGCCGCATCTCGACCAGCCGCGCCATCGCCTTCCACGGTTTTGCCGATGATTTGTCGGCCGATTACGACGCCGGTACAGCGCAGGCCTTCGGCGAATTGGCCTACAAGATCGAAGCGAACAAGTTCGCCTTCGAGCCCTTCGCCAATCTCGCCTATGTCAATGTAAGGACCGACGGGTTCAGCGAAACCGGCGGTGAGGCCGCACTGACCAGCGCCGCATCGAACACAAACGCCACCTTCACCACGCTCGGCCTGCGCGGCTCGACCGATTTCGCGCTTGGCGGCATCGACGCCACCGCGCGCGGCATGCTCAGCTGGCGCCATGCCTTCGGCGATGTCACACCGACCTCGACCTTGGCCTTTGCCGGCGGCGACGCCTTCACCATCGCCGGCGTGCCGATCGCCCGTGACGCCGCCGTTGTCGAGGCTGGCTTCGACCTCAAGATGGCGGCCAATGCGACGCTTGGCCTGTCCTATTCCGGCCAGTTCGGCGGTGGCGCCACCGACAACGGCGCCAAGGCGAACCTCAGCGTCAAGTTCTGAAAAAGCGCGGGCTGCAATCCTGCTGAGACGAAGGCGTGGTTCAAGGGGTGACTGACCCCACAACTGATCCCACCTGCATCCAGCTGACGCATTGTCCGCCGACTGTTGTCGTAGGCAAAAAACAAGAGCGGCGGGCCAAGCCCACCGCTCTTTGTCGTCTTCCGGGGATTGAAGGAATTAAYGGCCCCAGATGCCCTGGCCCGACTGAGCCGGCACGTTGGCATTGGCGTCRCCCTGTRYCTTTACSGACTTKGCGATCGAACCGGTRTGCGTGGTGTCGATGTTGGAGGACTGGCTGGCAACCGGCTGGTTGACGTTGTTGGAGCCRTAGTTGTCGCTACCGGCRAAAGCGGTGCCCGTGGCAACGAGGATGGCGGCGGCGGTGAGTGCGATCTTGGTCATTTTAAGTACTCCTGATTTGMAGGTTGGTTGCGACTGGTTCGGGAAGCGCGGTTAGCGATTGCCGGCCAGATCGCGGTCAGCGCCCTGCGGGGCCTGGACCTGGACCGTTGCGGTCGACTTCGAGRTCGAAGCGGTGACCGAATGGTCGACAGTGGCGGCAGGCTGGTTGATGTTGTTGGAGCCAAAGTTGTCGCTGCCGGCAAAAGCGGTGCCCGTGGCAATGAGGATGGCGGCGGCGGTGAGTGCGATCTTGGTCATTTTAAGTACTCCTGAATTCAAGGTTGGTTGCGACTGGTTCGGGAAACGCGATTAGCGATTGCCGGCCAGATCGCGGTCAGCGCCCTGCGGGGCCTGGACGGACGCAGCGGTCGACTTCGAAATCGAAGCGGTGACCGAATGGTCGACAGTGGCGGCGGGCTGATTGACGTTGGCCGAACCATAGTTGTCGCTACCAGCAAAGGCGGTGCCCGTGGCTACGAGGATGGCGGCGGCGGTAAGAGCGATCTTGGTCATTTTAAGTACTCCAGTATTCCCTTGTCCTGTCCGTCTAGTGGCGTGCCCTCTGTGGGGAATTCGCGTCGCTCGGACCACCCCGAAGTAGGGAATGCTTTTTCGGATTACCAGCAGCGTCGGCTTTGCAGAATTTTCTTATATTATAGACAATGCATATTGCATTGCAGCAATTTTATCGCGATTTATGTAATGATTTCAGCCTATTGAGCCTAATGCTTCCAACGAAACCGGAGTGCTTTTGGAGGCCATTGTTCACTGTTTGCGATACAAACTGTCAATCAGAACCGAACCGTTCGGTTCGATTTGTGGGTGAAAATAGACCGGCTTGAACCTGCAAGGGTCTGTTGCCAGCTGTGGCCAAGAGCGCATTTGTCTTGCGTTGAGATCGATCCTGTCGCTCATTCAGAAGAGATCAGGGGTGCATGGCCGATCAGGCCCAAGACGACCCGCTGGCGGATGAGATCCGGACTAGATATGCGACTGCTGCTTGTTGAGGACAATCGTGAACTGGCCGACTGGCTGGGCAAGACCCTGCGCCAGGCGAATTATGTGGTCGACATTGTCCATGACGGCGAGGATGTCGAGCACGCGCTGGCCGCCGGCGATCATGCGCTCGTCATCCTCGACCTGGCGCTGCCGCGCATGGGTGGGATGGAGGTGCTGCGCATGCTGCGGGCACGCGGCAATGCAGTGCCGGTGATCGTGCTGACCGCCAATGCCAGCCTCGACGGCCGGGTCAAGGGCCTCAATGAAGGCGCCGACGACTATCTGGCCAAGCCGTTCCAGATCGAGGAGCTTGAGGCGCGCATCCGTGTGCAGCTGCGCCGTGCCAATGACCGGACCGCCCCTGTCGTTGCCTGCGGCGATCTCGTCTTCGACACCAACACACGACTGTTTTCGCTGGCCGGCGAGACACTGGCGCTGACACCGCGCGAACATGCGGTGCTGGAGCAATTGATGGTCAAGGCCGGGCGCACGGTGAGCAAGGCGGCATTGTCGGCGGCGATCTACGATTTCGAGACCGATGCCGACCCCAGTGCCATCGAGATCTATGTGCACCGCGTGCGCAAGAAGCTCGAAGGGTCGCGGGTCCAGATCGCCACCTTGCGCGGCCTCGGCTACCTGCTGCGGCATGAAGATCCGGCGCCATGAGGATTAACAGCCTCCGGCTGCAGCTTCTGGCCTGGGTTGTGTTGCCGCTCGTCGGGCTGGCCACCATCAATCTGTGGACCAGTCAGCGCAATGCGTTGGCGACCGCCGATCTTGTCACCGACCGCATGCTGGTGGGATCGGCGCGCGCGATTGCCGAGCAGGTCGCGATGGTCGATGGCGTGCTCGATGCCACCGTACCTCCGGCTTCGATCGAGATGTTCGACACCGGCGATCGCGACAGCGTTTACTACCGCGTCGAGACTGCCGGCGGGCGATTGCTGACTGGTTATCCCGACCTCCCAGAAGCGCCGCAGCACGCCAGCGCCGAGGCCAGCTACCGCGACCATCCGCTACGGCTGCTGACCCTCAGCCATGCGGTGATCGGCGCCGGCAGCGATTCACCGATATCGGTCACCGTGGGCATAACCCTTGCCGGCCATGACGCCATGGTGAAGCGGCTGTGGTTCAGCGCCTTTGCCCAACAGCTGGCGTTGGTGGCGATTGCCGGCGTGTTCGTATTGCTCGGCCTGCGCCGGGGTCTCGCGCCGCTGATCAAGCTGCGCGATGCGGTGCGTTCGCCGAGCCGCAGCGACCTCGATCCGGTCGAAGTGCCAGGGGCGCAAAGCGAGATCCGGCCGCTGATCGACGCACTGAACGTCTATATGGAGCGTGTGCGGGCGCAGATGGCGGCTCAGCGCCGCTTCATCGCCAATGCCGCGCACCAGTTGCGGACACCGCTGGCGTTGCTGTCGACGCAGGCAAGCTACGCGCTTCGCGAAACTGTCCCCGACGCACGCCAGGAAGCGCTGGTGGCGCTGCAGACAAGCTCCGGCAAGCTGGCGCGCCTGGCCGAACAGTTGCTCACCCTGTCACGCGCCGAGCCGGGCAGCCGGCGGCCGCGCGCCGACCATATCGACCTGACCGAGGCCGCCCGGCACGTGCTGGAAACGCAGGCACCGGCGGCGATCGCCCGCAACATCGATCTCGGCCTCGAAGAGACCGGCCCTGTGCCGGTCATCGGCGACGGCACCATGCTGCGCGAGATGATCGTCAATCTTGTCGACAACGCGCTGCGTTACTCCAAGGATCGCGGCAGTGTCACGGTGACACTGGCGGCCGTTGACGGCGAAGCCGCGCTGACGGTCGCCGACGACGGGCCTGGCATTCCGGTGGACGAGCGAGACCATGTGTTCGAGCGCTTCTACCGCATCGCCGGTTCGACCGAGGAAGGCAGCGGGCTGGGGCTCGCCATCGTGCGCGAGGTCGTCGAAAATGCCGGCGGCCGCGTCACCCTTGGGGATGGCGCGGCCGGCGGCCTGGTGGTCGAGGTGCGCTTGCCCCTGGCTTGATTGATCAAGCCCCCTGCTCGTTGAACGGCGCCGGCCGCCACTTGACGACGTAGTTCTCGAAGCGGGTGATGATGAACTCCACCACCAGCGCCATGACAGCCAGGATGATCATGGCGGCGAACACGCCATTGGCGTTGAAGGCGCCTTGGGCGGTCGAGATCAGCAGGCCCATGCCTTGCTTGGCGCCGAGGAATTCTCCGACCACCGCACCGACCAAAGCGAAGCCGAAGCTGACATGCAGGCTGGCCAGGATCCAGCTCATCGCCGAGGGGATGATCACCGAGGTGGTGATCTGGAACGGCGAAGCGCCGAGTATCTGGGCGTTGGCGATCATCGCCCTGTCGGCCTCGCGCACGCCCTGGAAGGCGTTGGCGAAGACGACGAAGAACACCATCACCACAGCAAGCGCCACCTTGGAGGCCATGCCGAGGCCGAGCGCGATGATGAACACCGAGCCGAGCACGACGCGCGGCACCGAATTGGCGATCTTGATGTAGATCGAGAAGACATCGGCCAGCAGCCGGTTGCGGCCGAGGATGATGCCGGCGGCGATGCCGCCAACGGCACCGATGACGAAGCCGAGGAAGGTTTCCTCCAGCGTCACATACATCTGCACCCAGAGCGACCCTTGCGACGTGCCCTCGGTGACCCACACCCAGATCTGGTCCCAGATGCCGGAGGGGCTGGCGAAGAAGAATGGGTCGATGATGTTGTAATCGGCGCCGAGTTCCCACAGGCCGAGGAAGACGACCAGGATAGCAAGGCGCAACCCGATGACCAGCGCATGACGACGGCGCAGCCGCGCCCTCGCCCGGGCTTCGGCAACGGCGATTGAAACATCGCGGACGGCGGCCTGATTTGCGGCCGGAGAGATTGCGGTCACGGCTGGTCTCCTCTCAGAGCAATTCCAGGAAAAGTGCCAAACGGTTTTCCGTCCGGAATTGCGAAAAACAAAATCATTAGGGCGGGTCGGCGACCCGCTCTAATGCCCGGTCTGCAGGCCACGGCTCTGGCCGAGCTGCACTTCCTCGCGCAGATCGCTCCAGATC
>NZ_JBFUGJ010000170.1:0-12654 GCF_056402975.1 Mesorhizobium sp. P3_A9
AACTCTGCTTCCGCTTCCGCCTTATCCTTTCCATCGGCAACTAGCATTGACACCCTGTCGGCACGCGTCTTGGCATCGAGCCTATCCAGCCGCATGAGCATCGCCTCGACATCGCCGATGGGAGCCGATTTGCGGGTCGAGGGATCGCCGCACAGCAAGCACCAAAGGACCGGGTGAATTTGATAGAACTGGTCGTGCTGTTTCGGTCTGAGTGTCACCCGATGATCGAGCGCCGCCGACACGCCGAGGAGGGCCGACATTGCCCATGCCGAAACATCGGAACCGGTCATTGCACCGCGCTCCACGACATAATTGCGGATGAGGTCGGGCAGAATTTCGACTGGGAATTTTGGCGCGCCGGTGCTGCGCCACGGGTTCCACTCTGTCAGTTCGAACGTCGTCGACCGGATCGTATTCTGTTGTGGGGAAATGAGCGTTTTGCCATCGCCACCCGGTGGTGCCGCGCCTGACAGCGTCTTCTTGGCCTCTTCGAGCGAAACTTCAATCATCATGCAACCTCCGGCAAGACAACGCTTACCTCTGGCAGCGAAGGCGGCCTCATCCACCGTTCGTAGAGCGGGATCATTGCCGGATCGGCAAGCCGGATGCTCGGTTTGTCGAACAGCCGCCACCACAAGCGCGGCCAGTCGAAGATCACTGCGCCAAACAGACGGCCCGCCTTGAGCAATGCGAGCGGATCGGGATAGAGGGTGAGCGCGTTGTCGAAGCTGTATGTGGCGGCTTCGTAGAAAAAAGTTTCACCGAGCGCGATTGCGCTACCGTTCTGCGTTGCGAAGCGATTGCCTTGTGGCGACCAAAACACCACATCACCCGGCAATGCTTCCTCAAAGGCAAACCATGCCTCTCCCGCCTCTCCGGGTGGCGGCGGATCAAGCCGTCCATCTGCATGATGCACGCCGAAAGCCAGTTTAACCGGCACTGGGGAGATCAAGCTTTTGATGCCGATTCCGTGGCTAAGCAGCCAATCAATTTGACATTGAAGCAACGGCCCCAGCGGGATGTCGGAGCGGGAGCTATCCATTGCACTTCACCGCAGCTTCCATCGTGGCGCAACCGCGACCAGACGGGACGGCAACTAGGCGATGATCGCGCCGCCAAGCGCGGGTAGCAGCAGCTTCGATAGAACGCCCTTCGCGTACCAGACTGGCGAGCGACGATGCTGGGTGCACTGGCACCAGACCAAGCGCA
Organism: Mesorhizobium sp. P3_A9; assembly: GCF_056402975.1. NCBI lineage: Bacteria > Pseudomonadati > Pseudomonadota > Alphaproteobacteria > Hyphomicrobiales > Phyllobacteriaceae > Mesorhizobium > Mesorhizobium sp. P3_A9. The sequence continues at coordinate 1,210 of NZ_JBFUGJ010000170.1, forward strand.
GCACGGCGGGCGTTCAGAGCGCGAAAACTCGCCGCAGTTGATTGATGAATGACATGGCGCGGTTCGCCATCGATAGCATCGTACGGGGCGCGCATTTGCGACCTCCTGAAAGGGGTCGGCGGCTTGACGACGTATAAGGCGGGACTTATATTCCGGGCGTCCAAGCCCCGAGCCGAAGTCCCAACCCGCTGCGAGCGACAAGCTCCGGCGGGTTTCGTCTATACGGCGTGGTCGGGCAACTCACTGGTCGAGCGCAGCGGCCGCGACAGACGGCCTTCCGCCCATTCGCTCAATTCCTCGGGCCGATAATATACGGAGACGCCGAGCTTCCTAAAAGTCGGACCGCCGCCGAGCGTCCGCAACTTTTCCAAGGTAATCGGCGCACGCTTGATGCCGTGCCGTTCCCTGAGGTAGGCCGATGCTTCGCGGGTGGTGAGCAGCAGGGTCACGATATCCTCCCGGATTGGACCGCGTTTCTGTTTCGAGAAGCACCCTTTCCTTTCTTTGGCCTGCCCGCATGATGATGCCAAACCTATTTTTTGGGCATCGGCATCACCTTTTTCGGACGCTTCGGCCTCACCGCCCTGAAATGCCGAATAACCGTTGATGATTGGATTGGCCCTCGTCGTTTTCGATGTTCATCCCTGATCCGGGCCTTGTCGAGAAYGGCGAGCGCAAAGGCKACGAAGGGGCTCACCTTGTCAGGATTGGTCACGGATTGCGAAGCCGTGGCGTCTATCCCGAAATGACGTTCATATATCTCCGCGAGGTCTCCGATCAGGCTTTCAAGCGCGGTTTCCGGCCCGAGGATGTCTCGGACTCGCCTCTTGCCAAAGTCGATCCCCTGTTCGTCCGGCGACAGCTGTTCCGCCATCAGTCTGCGGATAAACTCTTCGTAGCTTCGCATCGCCTTTGCAACGTCGGGAAAGCGTCGCAACTGCTGGCGCCACCATTGACCGGGCTTGTCCCGCCTCGAATGCACGACGGCGAAGGCGTTCGCCGCGTAGATGTATTCCTCGCCGCGCTTCCAATATTCGGCCCACGGTTGTGCCGGACTCATCGCATTGGCGGTCGCATACCGGCGGATGGCGCGATCCAGATCGCGCCCGAACAGCTTCATGTCGGAGATCGGCTTGTCCGGCCTGGCGGCTTTGACGATCTCGCCGAGCGCCTTGGCCGAAAAGATCATCTCATACTCCGACGCATCGGCGTCACCTTCCCGGTCGGCTTGCCGCTGAGCGCCGCAGCGATGCCGGCGGTCCCGCGATTCGCGGCCTGCACCGCCGGACTTTGTTGCATGTGCGCATATATGGCCGTCGACCGTGTGTCCTTGTGGCCGAGAATGGCGCCTACCATCGGTAGCGCTTGACCGCTCGACACCGAATGCGAGCCGATGGTGTGTCGCAACGTGTGCGGCGTCACGCCGGGCAAACCAGCCGCCTTGATGATCGCTGGCCAAATCCGCTTGGTGCCTTGAAAATATCCGCTGCCAGTCGTGGCGGGGAATACCCACGGCGACAATCCGTTCGGGGCATCGCTGTCAGCATAGCGCGGCAGCGATGCCAGCAGCGCAGCCGCTGCAGCGCTGAGGGGTCGCACGCTGCGGCCTGTCTTGCTTGCGTCAAGTACGAGGCAGCCGAGGTCGAGCCTGATTTCCAACCATTTAAGCCCGGCGATCTCGTCGCGACGGCAGCCGGTCAGCGCCCAGAGACGCGTGATGTCGAGCGCCTTCGGGTTGATGCCTTCGGCCTCAAGTTCATCAAGCGCCTTGCCGAGCCGGCGCACCTCATCGAGAACGAGGTACCGCGTGCGCTTGCCGTCAACCTTGTTGACGGCTGCTTTCCCGACTGGGTTCTCCGTCACGTTGAAGGCGGAATGGCGGATGGCGAAGGTGAAGACGCTGGACAGGTCGCGCGCCACCTTGCGGGCTTGACCGTCGCCGCCCTTGACGATGATGCGGCGGCGCGGCCCGACCTTCTCATCCTTCGCGGTCTTGCCTGCCGCGATGTCCTTTACCATCCGCTCAATATTGGTGGGGGTCACTTCGGAAACGCGCATGCTGCCGAGCAAGGGTACAACATGGTGACGAAGCCGGTTCATCATCCACTGCTTGTTACGCGGCTTCATTGGCTGACCGATGCGAACACCGCGCAGGATGGTGCCGCCCTCCCGCTCAAAGGTGTCAATCAGATCGGCGACAACCGGTTCGTCGCGTTTGGCGATCCTGACGGCAACCGGGTCTTCGCCCCTGCCGACCGCCGCCAAGGTCTCCTTCGCCTGATCGTACGCCTGATCCGGCGTCAGCACGTTGGTCGCGCCGAGCGTCACACGCTTAATGGCGACGCCGCGTCCGCCGGGAAAGGGTCGATACTCGACCTGCCAACGCTTGTCGCCAGAGGGGCCGATGCGCACGCAAAACCCCTTCAGACGGGTATCGAAAACTCGGAAGATTTTGCCTGTGGGATGGATGGCGTCGACCACCGATTTGGTGAGTTTTTTGGTTCTGGCGCTCATCGGGGCTTTCCTGGCGTTACTGTCCGGGTCGTCACCGGGTCGTCACCCGGAGGATGGTTCCAGAAAACACAATATGGCGCTATATAGAAAAAAGCAATGAAAACGAAGGCTTGGGAGGAAGTTGGTGATTTCGAGAAAGCGGGAGAAAGCCGCAGAACCACCCTTCACACGGGTGGGGTCGCAGGTTCAATCCCTGCATCGCCCACCATTTCCTCACTGAAATCGCACCCCAAGCCGGCACAGCTAGCAACCACAATCAGCCCCTTCCCCACCAAAATTCTTCTGCGCGAAATTCAACGCGCTGCTGTAGCTCGTATAGCTCTGGAATTGGCAGACGTCGGAGCCGTTTCGGACCTTCATCTGGTCGAGATCCCAGAACGACACCTCGATGTGGTCGTTGGCGCAATAGACCGTGTATTTTTCAGGTTCCAGCGCCCTGGCTTTCTGCACGGGCATGGAAACGGCCGGGATGGCAAGCACTGACAGTGCAAGCATGACGAGATGACGTGTGCGCATATGCACCCCCAAGTAAACCGCCAGCAATATGGCAACGAATAGTGAAGCGGCGCATCGTGGCTTTTTTGGCGGATTTTTTCTTCCGGGCGTCTGCAAATCGATGGACTGAATGGTCCCGCATTCCAGATACGGAACAAACCGGAGCACCAACGAGTTTCTGTCGACCGAAACTTGAGGGAAAGCCATGTCCAGATTGCTGCTGGCGACGAGCGTCGCCGTTCTTCTCGCCGCCGGGCCGGCCTTTGCCGCGGATGAAGCGCCTCTGCCGCCGCCCAATGCCAAGAAGCTGTCGGAAATCCTTGCCAAGGTCGAGCAGCGCGACGGCTTTCGCTACGTCAAAGAGGTCGACTGGGACAAGGACTCCTACACCGTCACCTACTACACCTCGGACAAGGCAAAGGTCGAAATCACCTATGATCCGGTGACGGCCGAACCCAAATAGGGCGCCGGCAAATACTCTCTATTCGACCGGTCTACCCGTTTTTTATCCGGGCGCCGCGATGACCAATCGGATTGCCGCAAATTGTCCATCCTTGGCATGTGATATGCACCCCATGGCGCGGGCAGCGCCTTTGGCTTGGGGGCAGTCATGAGATTTTCCGTTCGAACCGACGTCTTACTTGTGCTTGGCATCATCCTGGCCGGCGGCATTCTTGCGGCACCTTCGGCTTGGGCCGACGGGCCGTCCTTCGACTGCACCAAGGCAAGCCTGCCGGCGGAGAAGGCGATCTGCGCCGATCCGCAGCTGTCGGCCATCGATCTGTTGGTTGCCAAGGCCTACGAAGAATTCGAGCCGGCATTCGGCGGCGACAAGCGCAAGATCGCCCGCGGGCTGATTGCCGACCGCAATGCCTGCAAGAACGATACCGCCTGCATCGTCAGCGCGCTGAACAATGCCTTGCAGACCTATGGCAATGCGCCGTCATGGGTGCAGGATTATAACATCGCGCTGATCGGCAAGAAGGCGCTGGACGCCGCGGCGCGCAATCCCGGCAACAAGGATCAGCCCCTACCCTCGGCCGTCGGCCAATGCGCGACCACGCATATCAAGACGCTGACCACGCGGCTTGGCGACGACCCGCTCGAAACGGCCCCGCCTGAGGGCGGCAGCGCCGCGACCTTCACCAATGGCGGCGGGTCTGTCTCCTATGATCGCGAGCCTGGCCTGGCCGCCTCGAAGGTTGGCGAACCCGTCGAGATGTGCCTGATCGCGATTCCCAGGGATTGCCCCAAGGACGATGACCGCGGCCGGGTTTTTTACGCCCTGGACCTTGTCGCAAAAGGAAGTTGGGCTCTGCCGGACTCCGAACATCTGTGCGGCGGCGCTTGATCTGCCCTGCTCCTTCACGAAGACCCGCCAAAACTGCGCCGCTCGGGGCCTCCCCTTGCGCCGGATCGTCTTTGATGGCTGACTGCAACGGTTGACTGCGCCGCATGGGGGGATTGGCATGGCGACGGCTAAGCATGTGTTGAAGCGCATATTGATGATGTTAGCCGGATATCTCGTCGCCTTGCTGGTCGGCCTGGTCGCCGTGGTGGCGATCTACGCCGCGCTCAGTTCCCTGCCAAACGCGCCGGAGTATTTCGGCCTCATGAGCATCTCGCCGATCGCGGTCCTGCTGATACCGCCGCTCGGCATGTTCATCTACTTTCTGACGATTGTGGTGACCGGACTGCAGACGCTGATCTTCGCGCTCATTGCCGAATCCTTTTCGCTGCGCAATGTCCTGTTGCACACGCTTTTCGGCGCCGCTTCCGCGGTGGGCGGCTTTGCCCTGATGTGGCCGAGTTCGCCGGAAGACATGGATCCGGAGCGATGGGCCGACATCGGCATCATCGCTGCCGCCGGCCTCGTCGCCGGCTTGATCTACTGGCTGATCGCCGGACGGGAGGCGGGTTTCCGCCGCCCGTTGTCGGAGCGATAGTGCTTGTCGCCCAAAAATGCGTAGCGGTTTTGGGATAACGACACGCCCAAAACAGAGACTCAAAGCGCGTTGACGCGCTTTGATCAGCTAGACGGCGAACGGACCGCCTCGGTGGCGTCCAGGGCCTGCTTCAGCCGCGAATCGCGATCATAGACGTCATTGAAATACTCGACCTTGCCGGACATGTCGGGCCATGCGGTGAAATAGGCGACATAGACCGGGATCTTGCGCGTCACATCCTCGGTCGAGTGCCCGTGCTTCAGCTTCTCGGCGATGTAGTCGACCGAGGTGCCGAGCACCGCCGCCGCCATGCCGCGCGGATCCTGCAGGCGCACGCAGCCATGGCTGAGCGCACGCATGTCCTGCTTGAAGAATGATTTCTGCGGCGTGTCGTGCATGTAGATCGCGTGCTTGTTGGGGAACAGGATCTTCAACTCGCCCAGCGCATTGGCCTCGCTCGGCTGCTGGCGCACATTGTAGGGAATGTTGGCGCCATAAGCGCCCCAATTGACCGCCGACGACGGAATGCGCTTGCCCTTCGCATCCGTCACCTCGTAGCCGGCGCGGTCGAGATAGCCGGGGTCATTGCGCAACCGGGGCAGCATCTCGTTGACGATGATCGACTGCGGCACGCCCCAATAGGGATGGAAGTCGACCTGCTTGATCTGGTCGTAGAAGAATGCCGTCTGGTTGGTGRCCCGGCCGAYGACGRCGCGSGTCTTCAGCTTYTCCTCGCCATTGTCGATRTAGSTCGCGGTGAAAGCAGGCTGGTTGATGAAGACGCGCGGGCTGCCGAGATCGGAWGGCAKCCAGCGCAGTTCCTCCAGCGCCACCTGTACCTTGAGCAGCCTGTCGGCCTTCGACGTACCGGCCAGCAAGGCGACGGTGCGCGGACCGATGACGCCGTCGCCCTTCATGCCTTCCTTCACCTGCACCGCCTTGATCAGCGGAACCAGCTCGGGGACGTAGACCTCGCTGGTCGCCAGCCGCGACAGGACCTCGCCRTAGGYGCCGCCCATMTCGTCATCGAGAYTGCGYGCGATSAGCGTCAGCAGCTTCGGCAGTTCSGRRCTGGTYTCGCCYGGCTTCAGCARCAGCTTGGGATCGACGACGACCTCGTTTTCGGCGCTCGCCTGCAGCGCTTCCAGTTCGACGCGCAGCGCCTGATATTCGGCATTCTGCGGATGGCGCGATTCGAGGTAAGTGCGCACTTCCTGCGTATGCGCCAGCGTCTTCAGCACGCCCACCAGGTCGATCGGCTTTGCCGGGAAATCATAGTAACCGGTCATCCGGTTGGGATCGACGCGGCCGTTCTGGGCATCACGGGCATAGCGCAGCACCCGGGCCGACAGCGCCATCTCGAAGCGGACGAACTCTTTCACCTGCGCATTGGCGTCGGAGGACGCCGACGCGCTGGTGGCAGGAACTTCGACCGTATAGTCGGCGGGCGTCAGGCCATAGCTCGCTGCCTCGCCAAGCACGCGCACGGCGTCCTGCGCGCGGCTGTTGGTGCTGGTTCCGCTCACCCAGATGAAGTCCGGATTGGCGGAGTAGTAAGCGATCAGCGCCTTGGCGATGTCGGGCTCGGCATAGAGCTCATAGTCGCTCAGACCGGCAATGGCGTCGTGGAAGGCAGCCCCTGTTGCCGACGGAACAAACGCGGCGTCCTGCGCCGTCGCCGTCGCCGGCTGCGGTGCCGCGGACAGCGTCGAGAAGTCGACGCGCACCAGCTTGTCGGCCTTGTAGGTGTAGTAGGACGGGCTGCTGATCTTTACGCCGCCACCACCACCGCCGGCCGGGGCCTTGGGTCTGTGCTTTGGCGGCGGAGGCGGAAACTCGCCCTGCGGCTGGTGCTTGATGCCGCCGCCGAACAGCATGTCGAAGAGCCCTTGCGCGCCTGCCTGGGGCGCGCCCAGGGCGAGCGTTGCCGCGATCGCCATCAGCGGCATTGCGGTTGCATTTTTACCGAGGAATTTCATGGATCACCCGCTCCGGTCGCAACCGGTTCCCGTTCCGCACGCTAGACCGTCTCGCTCACCGCATGGCGGATGTAAGGCGTGACTATACCGATTCATACCGATTTCGTTAAGCTTTCATAAATTTCGGAAAGCCTGTTGCAGAACGGTTTCACAACATCGTGACGGCTGGAGCGAGGGTGCTTTCGCTCCAGCCTGCGCAACTCCGGGAAATCAGGCGTTGGCGCCGCCGTCGATGGTCAGTGCGGCGCCAGTTACGAAACGCCCTTCCGGACCGGCGAGCCAGGCAACCATGCCGGCGATGTCGTCGGCCTTGCCGAATCGCGGCGTCGCCATCTTCTGGCGCTGGTGTTCGGCATGCGGCCCATCAGCCGGGTTCATGTCGGTATCGGTCGAGCCGGGATGGACGACATTGGCGGTGATGCCGCGCGGACCGAGATCGCGCGCCAGAGCCTTGGTCAAACCGACCAGCGCCGCCTTGCTGGCGGAATAGGCACCGAGGCTGGTGTCGGTGACGCGTTCGGCGAGATTGCTGCCGATCGAGATGATCCTGCCGCCCTCGCCCATATGCGTCGCTGCCGCTTTCGAGGCGATGAACGGAGCCCTCAGATTGACCGACATGGTCTCGTCAAAATCGGCAAGCGACAGCGTATCGATGGGGGCCGCGCGCCAGATGCCGGCACTGTTGACCAGGATGTCGAGCCGTCCAAATTCGGCCACGGCCTCATCGATGGCCTTTTCGATTGCCTCGGCATCGCGGTTATCAGCCTTGATCGCGATGGCGCGGCCGCCCTTGGCCTCGATCTCGGCAACGACCGAGCGGGCCTGTTCCTCGCCATGCACATAGGTCAGCGCGACATCGGCGCCATCAGCCGCCAGGCGCCGGGCAATCGCCGCCCCGATGCCGCGACTGCCGCCGGTGACAAGCGCCGCCTTGCCGTTCAAATTGCTGGAAGACATTGGTTTCTCCATTTGTGTAGTGATCGATACATAAATACCTGTCAGGCTTGTCTGGTCGCGTCAACTGATTTATGTAGCGATCAACACAGAAAAGAGCGCCATGTCGGAAAGAGGCCGTCCCCGCACCTTCGATCGAACCGCAGCCCTGCGGCGCGCGATGGAGCTGTTTTGGGCCAGGGGTTATGAAGGCGCGTCGATAAGCGACCTCGCCGCCGCTATGGGGATCAATTCACCCAGCCTTTATGCCGCCTACGGCAGCAAGGAGGCTCTGTTCCTCGAGGCTGCGGATTTCTATTCGCGCGTCGAGGGCCCGGATATCTGGCTGGCGCTGGATGAGGCGCCGACCGCGCGCCTGGCGATCGAGCTTTTTCTGAGCCGCACCGCCAAGGCCTATTCGCAGACCGATCGTCCGCAAGGCTGCCTGATCACGCTTGGCGCGCTGCATCAGGATTCAACGAGCGGCCCGATCTGCGCTGACCTGCGCCGCCGCCGCGCCGAGAACCATTCTGCTTTGCAGAAGCGCCTCGAGCGGGCCGTTGCCGAAGGCGAATTGCCTGTCGACTTCGACTGTGGCGCCGCCGCGACCTTTTACGCCACGGTGCAGCACGGCATGTCGATCCAGGCGCGCGACGGCGCTTCATGCACCGCGCTAATGGCGACGGTCACTGGCGCCATGGCTGCCTGGCAGACGCTGGCGGGCACCGACAGAGCGTGACAAACGCTGGCCATTGTGGTGGAAATTCAATGCATGTCGCCCAAAAGTGATCTCGGTTTTGGGAGAACGACATGCATAAAACAAAGACCTGAAGCGCGACGCGCTTCAGACAGCCAGCCAATGCGCGGGTGGAGGGGAACAAGCCTGTGAAAAAAGGGTATCGCGAACTGCTGGACGAGGCCAACGCCGAGATCGAAGTGGTTTCACCGGAGGAGGCCGCAGGGTTGCTCGATGACGATGGCACGATCTTCGTCGACCTGCGCGATCCACGCGAGGTAGAGCGCGACGGGAAAATACCCGGCGCCAAACATGTCACACGCGGCATGCTGGAATTCTGGATCGATCCCGAAAGCCCCTATCACAAGCCGTTCTTCGCCTCGGGCAAGAGCTTTGTTTTCTTCTGCGCCGGCGGCTGGCGCTCGGCGCTGGCCACCAAGACCGCGCAGGATATGGGACTTGCACCGGTCAAGCACATCCTTGGCGGCTACACTGCCTGGAAGGCGGCCGGACTGCCGGTCGAGCCCGGCGAGAAGAAGAAATAACTTAGACCGCGCCTTAATGCAGCAGCGACGACTCGCGAGCCACGAAAGCGACGGCACGTTCGACTACGCCTTTGTCCGCGAGAATGCGTCGGTGGCCGAGCCCGTCCGCCCAATGCAACCTCACGTGATCGCCAGCACCGGCATAGCGTCTAGCATGATCGGCCGGCACTTCGCGGTCATCAGGCGCGTGAATGACCAGGGTCGGCACGGGCGCCTGGGCGAGTTGGCGGTCGCCGGTGAATTCGTGCAGCGGCCGGCCGGACAGGTGTTCGACACGCTCCGCCATTGCGACCTGCGAACGCGGCCCGACATTGAGCATGCGGCTGAAGTCGGCAAAGATCGCCGGCAAGGAGCTGGGTGCCGCGATCAGCACAAGACGTCCTGCCGCCAGCGGCGGGATGTTCTTGACCGAACCGGCAATAGCATTGGCGGCAACGGCTCCACCGAAGGAATGACCCACGGCCGCGACAAACGGACCGAACCATTCGCCGGCGACCCTTACAGCCTCGACAGCGTTGACCATGTTCAGGTGTCGGCCCTGTGATTGGCCGTGGCCCGGCAGGTCAAGGGAAACGACCCTGTAGCCGGCCGCACGATAGCCCTCGATCAAGGCGCGCATATACTCGGTGCGCGAACGCCAGCCATGAACGACAAGCACGGTGCCGGCARCCGCCCTGCCCGGCTCCGGCCGGAATTCGTGCACCATGACGCAGCCGGTCGCCGTCTTCAGCCGATGATGGCGCGCCTCGGTCATGAACTCCGCGGCACGGCCGATGGCGCGGCGCTCACCGTCGGTCAGCGCTTTGGCGCTCGGCGTACGGCAGAACAGTTCGAAAGCCGCGCGCCCGGTGATGCGTGGCGCAATATGTTCGGCCGCACCAAATACGCTCCGGATGACCTTCAGCCCGATTGATGCCATAGTGAGAATCCATCCATACGTTCAAGCATGAACATAATAGTTCAAAGATGAACAATAAACAAGAGCTACCCTGGGACAACCCGCGTTTTCGCAACTGGGTCGCGGTGGCGCGCGCCTGCCATGYGCTGGAGCGSRCGCTGGCGGTRARACTSGCGCCGCTCGACCTGAAGCCGGCGCARCTCGACGTGCTGATGAACCTSTATCGCCAYCCCGGCATGTCGCAGCACGAYCTSGCCCGCMRSCTGCTSGTCGGSCGCTCCAACATCACCATGCTGYTGCCGCAGCTKGAGASSCGCGGCCTGCTGCGCCGTGAAGGCGATGAGAAGGACAAGCGCATCCTGCGGCTTGCCCTCACCGAAGCCGGCGAGACGCTGCTGATGCAGGCGCTGAAAGTGCATATGGCGCTGATCGAGAAGGCGATGAGCCAGTCGACACCGGAACAATGCGACATGATCGGCGAACAGATGCGCAAGATCTATGAGGTGCTGAAGGAAGCCTAGCACCAAGGTGCACCGGCTACCACATCGTCTTCTTCGCCCGCTCCGGCCATTCCTTGTCGTAGGCMTCGCCGTCGATGTTCTTGCGGCTGGTGAYTTCCARGATYTGTCCYGGCGTCGGCAGCGATTTCGGRTCGACATGCYTKGCYGGGTTCCASAGYTCCGAGCGGACGATGGCGCGGGCGCACTGAAAATACACCGAATCGACGTCGATGACGGTGACCGAGCGCGCCGGCTTGCCGTCGACCATGAACGATGCGCACAGCGCTGCATCCGTGGTGATATGCGCCCGGCCGTTGATACGCAGCGTCGTGCCGGAGCCCGGCACCAGGAACAGCAGGCCGACACGCGGATCCTTGATGATGTTTTTGAGCGAATCGGCGCGGTTGTTGCCACGCCGGTCCGGCATCATCACTGTTTTCGGATCAACGATACGCACGAAGCCGGCGAGRTCGCCACGCGGCGAACAGTCCAGCCCCTCCGGSCCGCTKGTKGCRAGCGCGACAAAGGGCGAGGCCTCGATGAAGGCGGCATATTCGGGAATGACGTGGTCGAGTTCCTTGACCAGCGAGGCTTCGCCTGGAACACCGTAGAGCGCTTCCAGCTGTTCGACCGTGGTGATGAGCGACATCTTCTTTGTCTCCGAACCTTTGCCGGCGCTACTCCAGATGTGTGACGCCTTTACGACGTCGGGTTAGCGGTCGCGGCTCAAGCCTTTTTCCGCAAGCTCCGCCAGGTAGGCATTCCAGCGCTCGTCCTTCTCGTGGCCGAGCGTGTGCAGGTAATTCCAGGTGAAGATGCCGGTGTCATGGAAATCATCGAAGGTGATGCGCACCGCATAGTTGCCGACCGGCTCGATCTTCAGGATCGCCACGTTGCGC
>NZ_JBFUGJ010000171.1:0-12428 GCF_056402975.1 Mesorhizobium sp. P3_A9
ACCAATTCGTGGACAGGGCAGTACAGTACTGTTGCTTGACTCCACTGTCGGATGAGGTGTTTCCAAGGGCCTTTTATTTCAACTTGACATGGGGGGCGATCTCACGCCAATTGTCGGCCAGATTCAACTCTGCATTGAAATAGGGGCGAGCTTCTTGGCCGACTTGGGTGCCCAGTGAGTAGCGAGGGCGAGACCGCAAAACATCCGAATCTGGTGACCCAGGATTCAAGCGCCGAGATGACCCGCAGTCCCTCGCAAGTGCTTGTGGTCGGGAAATCGCCGATCAATCGCGTGGTGGTGTCGAAGATCGTCGAGCGATCCGGGCTCAGGCCGATCTCGGAATCGCCCGATATGGCGGCGAAAACCTTGCGGACGCTGGTGCCAGGCGTGATTGTGCTGGACGGCGGCGCAGACAACAAGGACTGCGACAATCTGATGTCCGGCATCGAAACGTTGCGGCGGGCTTCGGGCAAATCGCTTCCTCCCGTCATCCTGCTTTCGACCAAGACCGGCACGCCGGAGAGCCTCGGCCTGTCGAGCGTGATTGACGTCGTGGTTGCCAAGCCGATCACGCCCGAGCGGCTGCAACCAGTGATCGATCGCCTGATCAGCCGCTAGCCAAAACACGATCAATCTAGCCTGGCGATGTTTTGCACCAGTTCGGGCAATTGCCCGAGATCGGATATCTGGCGGAACCGCGGTTCCGCGACCGGCGCCTCGACATGCTCGAGCACCCAGGTCAGCTCGTGCGGCACATGGACACCCCAGCCACCGGCTTCGATGGCCGGCACCACGTCCGACTTCAGCGAATTGCCGACCATCATGCTCTTTGCCGGACCGTCACCGTGGCGGCTGAAGAGCCTGGCATAGGTCGCGGCATTCTTGTCGCTGACGATCTCGACCGCATCGAACAGGTCGCCAAGGCCGGAGCCGGCCAGCTTGCGCTCCTGGTCGAAGAGGTCGCCCTTGGTGATCAGCACAAGGCGGTATGCGCCAGCGAGCTTTTCCACCGTCTCACGCACATGCGGCAGGACCTCGATCGGATGGCTCAGCATCTCGCGGCCGGCGTCGAGAATCTCCGCTATGACCGAGGCCGGCACCCGCCCGTCTGTGACCTCGATGGCTGTTTCGATCATCGACAAGGTAAATCCCTTGATGCCGAAGCCATATACGGCAAGGTTGCGCCGTTCGGCCTCGAGCAGTCGCGCCGAAATCTGTTTCTCCTCGCGATGGTCGGCAAGCATGGCAGCGAAGCGCTTCTCCGTCATGCGGAAGAACTGTTCGTTCTGCCACAGCGTGTCGTCGGCATCGAAGCCGATGGTCGTCAGTTCGTTGTTGTTTCGCATCGATATCTTCCGGTTGGGAGCCGCCCGAACCTAAGCCGACCGGYGCGATTTTCAACCTCGGCGGCAAATGCCGGCAGCGGCTCCCCTTCCCTTCCACAGCGGCGAACGGCTATACTCCRAAATCCGCAACCCAATCTGGTGAATGATGCCGCCTGCAAAAAAGGAAGTCCGTCCGTCGAGCCGCGGAGGACGGGCGCGCACGCCTGCCTTCGTGAAAAACCTGCGCGGTGTGAAGAACTGGAAGGAAGTCAGCGAATGGCTGCAATGGCGCGGCATCGAGGACATCGAATGCATTACGCCTGATCAGGCCGGCGTGGCGCGCGGCAAGATGATGCCGTCGAAGAAATTCACCTCCAACACCTCGCTGGCACTGCCTTCGGCCGTCTTCATGACGACGATTTCCGGCGGCTACCCCGAAGACGGCAATGGCTTCCACTATCCGGAAGACGACGGCGACCTCAAGCTGATGCCGGATTTGTCGACGCTGACGGTGGTGCCCTGGGAAGAAGACCCCACGGCCGCGGTCATTTGCGACCTCGTCCACCAGGATGGCCGCTCGGTCGAATTCACGCCGCGCAATGTGTTGAAGCGCGTGSTTGCCGCYTAYGACAAGCTTGGACTGAAGCCGGTGGTGGCACCCGAGATCGAATTCTACTTGGTGCGCAAGAACCCGGACCCCGACTATCCGCTCACCCCGCCCGTCGGCCGCTCGGGGCGCGCAATCGGCGGCGGCGCCGGCTATTCGATCGCCGGCGTCAACGAATTCGACGAGCTGATCGACGACATCTACCATTTCTCCGAAAGCCAGGGCCTGGAGATCGACACGCTCATCCATGAAGAGGGCGCCGGCCAGCTCGAGATCAATCTGCGCCATGGCGACCCGATCGAACTCGCCGACCAGGTGTTCATGTTCAAGCGGACCATCCGCGAGGCGGCGCTGAAGCACGAAATCTACGCGACCTTCATGGCCAAGCCGATCCAGGGCCAGCCGGGTTCGGCCATGCATATCCATCAGTCGATCGTCGACAAGAAAACAGGCAGGAACATATTCTCGGCCGAGGACGGCTCGGAGACCGAGGAGTTCTTCCATTTCATCGGCGGCATGCAGAAGCATGTGCCGAACGCGCTGGTGATGTTCGCGCCCTACGTCAATTCCTACCGCCGGCTGACACAGGCGGCCTCGGCTCCGGTCAACAACAAGTGGGGCTATGATAACCGCACCACGGCGTTCCGCGTGCCGCGTTCGGATCCCGCGGCGCGGCGCGTCGAAAACCGCATCCCGTCCTCCGACGCCAATCCCTATCTGGCGCTGGCGGCCTCGCTTGCCTGCGGRYTGATCGGCATSACCAACAAGMTCAAGGCCGAGCCTCCKGTGCTGACSACMGCCAAYGCSSACGAGATCGACCTGCCGCGCRGCCTGCTCGAAGCCGTCGACCTGTTCGAGGGCGACGAGGARCTCTGCGCGCTGCTSGGCAAGTCSTTYGCYGCSACCTAYGCGGCRATCAAGCGGGCGGAATTCGAGACMTTCATGGAAGTGATCAGTCCGTGGGAGCGGGAATATTTGTTGCTCAACGTTTGAAGAGGCGAATAGCGAATAGAAACAATATTGGTTCTTCCCTATTCTCTACTTCTTCTACCCCTTCCAAAACTCCCTCGAGTCTTCRCCCGTCATGCCCTACCAATCTCCCATTTCTCCCGGCCGTTCCTGGTATGAGGATACGGCCGGGCCAAGACCTGAGTACCCGGCGCTTGACGGCGATCGGTCTTGCGACGTTGTCATCATTGGTGGCGGCTTCACCGGTCTGTCGGCGGCGACGCATCTGGCCAAGGCTGGAACGAATGTCGTTCTGATCGAGGCGTACCGTTTCGGCGACGGCGCTTCCGGGCGCAATGGCGGGCAACTTGGCACCGGCCAGCGCGCCTGGGCCGAGGACCTGGAAGCGGAATACGGTCTGTCCCGCGCCAAGGCGCTGTTCGATCTCGCTGAGGAGGCGAAGGCGCATCTCATCGAATTCGCCGCCATCAACCAGATCGATATCGACTATATGCCGGGCCAACTTTCGGTCGCGCACAAGCCGCGCTATGTCGACGACTACAAGGCCCATGCCGAGATCATGGCCAGCCGTTTTTCCTATCCGCACATCTCCTTCATGGACGCGAAGGAGACGGCGGAGCGATTGGGTTCGACCGCCTATTTCGGCGGCACGCGCGACACCGGCACCGGCCACATCCATCCCATGAAGCTGGTGATCGGCACGGCGCGGGTGGCGGCGCAGGCCGGTGCCCAGCTGTTCGAAGGGACGCCATCGACGGGCATCATTTCAGCAGGCGGCAAAGTCAAGGTTTCGACGCCAAGAGGTACGGTGACGGCCCAAAAGTGCCTGATCGCGGTCAATGCCTATGGTGGTACGCTCGAGCCGGTGAGTGCGGCGCACATCATGCCGATCGGCTCGTTCATCGGTGCGACGGTGCCTTTGGGGACAGATTCAAAAGTGCTACCCGGCGGCGAGGCCGTCGATGATTCCCGCTTCGTCGTGCGCTATTTCCGCAAGTCGAGGGACGGCCGGTTGCTGTTCGGCGGACGCGAGGTTTATGGCGTCAATGACCCCAAGGACATCCACATCCATATCCGCCGCCAGATCGTGGAACTCTATCCGGCATTGAAGGATGTCGAGATCACCCATGGCTGGGGCGGCTATGTCGGCATCACCGTGCCGAGAAAACCCTTCGTGCGCGAAGTGATGCCCAATGTGATCTCGGCCGGCGGCTATTCCGGCCATGGCGTCATGCTGTCGAACTTCTTCGGCAAGCTCTATGCCGAGACCGTTGCCGGCAATCGCGACAGGCTGAAGCTGATCGAGGACCTGAAAATTCCGCCCTTCCCCGGCGGTCGACGCTTTCGCACGCCGCTGCTTTTCCTGGCACTGAACTGGTTCGCGCTACGGGACAGAATCTAGTGCATGTCGCCCAAAAATGGCTCCCGGTTTGGGAGAACGACATGCATGAAAACAAGGCATGAAGCGCGCCGCCTGAATCCGTTTCAACACGACGCGCCTCAGGTCGGATCAGATCGCCATCACGATCTCATGTAATATTGTAATATTCATTGTAACATTTGTTGCCCTAGCGGCACATTGCGGAAATCCCGTCAAAGGTGCAGAATCCCTTGTTACGGCGTACTGATGCCACAATCGCGGGCGAAAGGTTCCCGCTTCTGGGCGATTATTCGGGGATTGCTGCGGGCTTGTCCGCGTTGATTTTGGGACCGATGCCGATCAGACGCCGGACTTCCGGCAGCGATCGAAAGAACACCGGCCCGCTTATGGAGGTGGCAAGAGTGAGAGAGCCCTTCAGTTTCGGTGCGCCGGAACGTCGGCGCTTTGCCATGCAGTTTGGATACGACATGCGGCCSTCYTTCTGGCAGGAAGTCCGTTCGAACTCGCATCTGGTGATTGCCGCGGTCGGCACCGCCGCGCTGCTCGGCGTGGCCGCGGTGGCGCTCTGGCTGGCATTGCCAACGAGCGAGCGCCAGGCCGCCGCCAGCCAGGAACAAAGCATTCCGACCATTCCAGTGAAGACAATGAAGATCGTCCCTGCCGGAACCACGGTGGCCGCGGCGACCGTGCCGCAGCCGGCCCGCAAGTCCGACCAGGTTTCACCGACCGTGGCGGCAGCGAAAGCAAACATACAAGCGCTCGCGGCCAATGACCCTCGCTGGACCGGGGCGCAGCCGAAGACCGCTTCCGCGGCCCCTGATGCCGATCAAGCAGCAGCCCCCGGCCAAGTGGCCAACCAGGCGCCGGACAAACCGGCTACCACGGCGGCATTCGCACAATCGGCGACCGATACCGATGCCACCACCGAACTTGCCAAGGTTGCCGCCCCGGCGCCCGTGGCAGGCAGCAAGCCGGATGGCGCGCAGACCGCGGCCATCCCCGAGGTGCAGCCGCAAGCACCGGAACAAAAACCCGCAAATGCACAAGACGACAATGCCAAAGCGAAGCCGCGAAAGGTTGCGGCAGCGGGCAGCGGCCGTATCCTCAGGGCTGTGACCATGCGCAGTGCCCCGAAGAAAGGGGCTACCCCCATCGGTACAGTGCCTGCCCGGACTTCAGTGCAACTGATGGGCTGCAAGCAGTGGTGCGAGATCGTCTACAACGGCAAGCACGGCTGGATCTACAAGAGCTACATCAAGCCCGGCGCCTGAGGCTTTTCCGCAACCTGTTCGATACAGAACTCATCGGCTGAAGAGCCGCCGGAAACGTTGCAGGCGGCGCGCCGATTTGCGTTGCCTTACAAACTCCCGATGTTGTTCGAAGGGGACTTCATAGAGGCCGCACTGCTGGCATCCTTCGGTTTTGCCGCATACCGGAACCCAGCATCGAACATCGTGAGTCCAGGCAAGCGGGACACGTTCCAGATGAAGATTGGAAGAACTCTTCAACAGGATCAATTCGCCCGGTACTGCTGTCCGCCTGATGTGATCCGAGACCTCTTTCGGCGTGCGCAATTCGACGAAGCGGCCAGTGTCGCGATCGGCCTGGCTGGCCTTTGAGCGATGCGCATGCTCGCCGACATAAATCACCTGGTTCGCGATCTCACGCACGCTTTTATAGGCGCGGGCATACTTTGCGTTCGAATCGGTAAAGTCCGACAGCTGGCCAAGCACGATCCGCTTTTTGTTAAAGGTGGATTTCGCCATCATACTCAAGGCAAGGGGTAGCGAATGCCAAGGCGCCTTGACGGAGTCGACGATGAAGTGCGGCCCGCCCTCGGGGATGATCACCTGGCACCGGTTTTCCACGGGCTCAAACGTTTCGATCCTGTCCTTGACGGTTTGCGAAGGCACTCCAAGTTCGAGGGCCGTGGCCGCAGCGGCGACCGTCGGCAGCCAGAAATGCTCGCCTGGGAATGGAGTTTTGAGGTCGAGCGTGCCACCGCGCCAGTGTAACTTGAAGCTGAGCATGCGAGGGTACCCCGCACTGACCTCGGTGACACGGTAGTCGGCCGATACTGACTCGCCGAATGTGACGAAGCGTTGCCCCTTGCCCGGTGCCATCGCCAGCACATTGGGATCATCGGCATTGAGGACGGCGAAGCCGCCCGGCTCCAGAGCCTCGACGAGCGCGCCTTTTTCGTCAGCGACATTCTCCAAGGTTCTGAAACTGGAGACATGCTCAAGCCGGACCATTGTGACGACAGCGACATGCGGCCGCAACATTTCCGCTAACGGCTTGATGGAATTGACCGCCGACGCTGACACCTCAACGACGACGTAGTTTACGCCGCCGATCCGGCGCGAAAGCATCCTCGACAACATCTCCAGCGAATGGAAAAGAAGTTGAACATGAACCGGGTCATGGCCGGCCAATATGTGCCCAAGCAGCGCCGTGACGGTCGATTTGCCGGAGCTACCGGTTATGCCGATGAAGGTCGCTTTGCTTTTCGAGCGGGCGCGCTTTGCCCTGTAAGCCATGAGGCGCTGCCTCAGGCTTTCGCGAATTTTCCGCAGTTTCGCATTCATTGCGCCGCCAGATTTCCCAAGCCCCGCAGCTTATGCCTTCTCGTGGATGATCAAGTCAAACGACAGCCATGCGTAGCGCCGATCAGCTCAGATGCAGCGGCCGCCGTCGACTTCCAGCGCCACGCCGGTGATGAAGGCGGCTTCATCCGATGCCAGCCAGAGTGCTGCATTGGCGATATCGAGCGGCGTCGAAAGCCGGCCGAGCGGGATCGAGGCGCGGAATGTCTCGCGAATCTCGGGCGTGTCGGCGCCCATGAATTTCTCCAGCATGCCGGTTTCGCCGGCGACCGGGCAGAGGCAGTTGACGCGGATGTTCTTCGGCGCGAGTTCCACCGCCATCGACTTCGTGGCGGTGATCGCCCAGCCTTTCGAGGCGTTGTACCAGGTGAGGCCGGGCCGTGGCCTGAGCCCGGCGGTGGAGGCAGTGGTCAGGATGACGCCGCCGCCTTGCCGCTCCATGATCGGCACCACGGCAAGGGCCGAATGATAGATCGCCTTCATGTTGATCGCGGTGATCAGGTCGAAAGTCTCCTCGTCGACCTTCAGCATGTCGCCGTTGCGATGGGTGAAACCGGCATTGTTGACCATGATGTCGATACGGCCGAAGGCGCTTTTTGCGGCATAGACCATCTCGTCGAATTCGGAGCGCAGCGAAACATCCGTCTGCGTCCAGATCGCCGCCTCACCGATTTCATTCGCGACACGCTCGGCGCCCTTGGCGTTGAGATCGGCGACAACCACCCTGGCGCCCTCTTCGGCAAAACGCTTGGCCATGCCTTCGCCGAACCCGGATGCCGCACCGGTGATGATGGCGACCTTGTTTTCCAGACGCATGCTTTTCCCGCTCATTGATGTCTTCCCGGAACCAACAAGGCGGCTGGCCGCCGTGGCTCATGCCACGACAGACAACGCGCCATTTCTCCCTTAGCTTTCGTCACATTCACGTTCTATGCTGCAACTGCGAAAGCTTCCGGAGTCTTCGTTCACCGACAAGCCTCCGGCAAGCGCCAGTGTCAAGCGCACAGGTGGACCCAATCAATATCCAGCGATTGGGCCTCGATGTGACACCRTGGCACTGGAAAATTTAAATCGATTAGAWTATATCAGCCGCGTACTCGYGASCGGCGTCAAAGCGGACAGACCATGACCAGCCAGATCATCCCCGTCGACCCTTTCGACTTCATCATTTTCGGCGGCACCGGCGACCTGTCGGAACGCAAGCTTCTGCCATCACTCTACTATCGCCAGCGCGACCATCAATTCTCCGAGCCGACACGCATCATCGGCACGTCGCGCTCGAAGATGAGCGACCAGGAATTCCAGGCCTTCGCCAGCCAGGCGATCTCAGACCACGTCAAGCCGGCCGATATCGACGCCAAGGAGTTGAAGACCTTCCTGGCGCGGCTTTCCTACGTCTCGGCCGATGCGACGACCGGCGCCGGCTTCGACAAGCTCAAGAAGGCGATCGGCGAGAGCGAGAGCATCCGCGCCTTCTACCTSGCSGTGGCGCCGGCGCTGTTCGGCGATATCTCGCACAAGCTCAAAGAGCACAAGCTGATCACACCGAACTCGCGCATCGTGCTTGAGAAGCCGATCGGCCGCGACCTTGCCTCGGCGCGAGCGCTCAACGATCTGGTCGGCGACGATTTCCACGAAAGCCAGATCTTCCGCATCGACCACTATCTCGGCAAGGAGACGGTGCAGAACCTGATGGCGCTGCGCTTTGCCAATGCGCTCTACGAGCCGCTGTGGAACTCCGCCCATATCGACCACGTGCAGATCACGGTCGCCGAGACCGTGGGCCTGGAAGACCGCGTCACCTATTACGACAAGGCCGGCGCGCTGCGCGACATGGTGCAGAACCACATGCTGCAGCTGCTCTGCCTCGTCGCCATGGAGGCACCGTCGTCGATGGACGCCGACGCCGTGCGCGACGAGAAGCTGAAGGTGCTGCGGGCGCTGAAGCGYATCAACGGCAACGAGGCGCCGAAGCAMACSGTGCGYGGCCARTACCGCGCCGGMGCYTCGGCCGGCGGRCCRGTGAAAGGCTATGTCGAGGARCTCGGCAAGGASAGCARCACCGAGACYTTYGTCGCCATCAAGGCCGAGATCGGCAMMTGGCGCTGGKCGGGCGTKCCGTTCTACCTMAGGACAGGCAAGCGGCTGGCGACAAGGGTTTCGGAAATCGTCATCGAGTTCAAGCCGATCCCGCATTCGATCTTCGGCGACAGCGCCGGGCCGATCTTCGCCAACCAGCTGGTCATCCGGTTGCAGCCGGACGAAGGCGTCAAGCAGTTCATCATGATCAAGGATCCGGGCCCGGGCGGCATGCGGCTGCGGCAGATCTCGCTCGACATGAGCTTCGCGCAATCCTTCGACGGCCGCGCGCCCGACGCCTATGAGCGGCTGATCATGGATGTCATTCGCGGCAACCAGACGCTGTTCATGCGCCGTGACGAGGTCGAGGCGGCGTGGAAATGGATCGACCCGATCCAGAACGCTTGGGAAGGCGCCAAGCAGGAAGCACAGGGCTATACGGCCGGCACATGGGGGCCGTCGGCCTCGATAGCGCTGATCGAACGTGACGGGCGGACATGGCACGAGAGCAATTGACCAGCGCCAGCTACAACTGGAACGGCTTCGACGGGCGCCAGGAGTTGGCGGCCGCCCTTGCCGGCCATGTCGCCGGCCGCCTGACCAAGGCAATCGCCGAACGCGGCACGGGGCTGCTCGCCGTCTCCGGCGGCACCACGCCGGCAAGATTCTTCGCCGCCCTTTCAGCGATACCGATCGCCTGGGACAGAGTGATCGTGACGCTGGTCGACGAACGTTTCGTGCCGGCCTCCTCGCCGCGCTCCAATGCCGGGCTGGTTGCCGCAAATCTGTTGCAGAACGCGGCCAAGGCGGCACGCTTCGTGCCGCTCTACCATGAGGCATCAGGCATCGAGGATGCGGCGGCATCCGATGATGCCGCATTGCGGTCCTTGCCCTGGCCGCTCGATGTCGTGGTGCTCGGCATGGGACCGGACGGCCACACCGCCTCGTTCTTTCCCGATGCCGACGATCTGGCAAAACTGCTCGACCCGGCCTCGGACAGGATCATCCTGCCGGTTCATGCGGCAAGTGCTGGCGAACCGCGGCTGACCCTGACGCTGGCGCGCATCGTCGATGCCGGCTTCATCGCGCTGCACATAGAGGGCGAGGACAAGCGCACCGCCTTTGACGGTGCGGTCGCGCCCGGGCCGCGAAAGCCGATCCGCGCCGTGCTCGACGCTGTCCGCAGGCCCGTAGAGGTTTTCTGGGCACCCTGATTTATAGATTTACCGTGGTCCCGGCAACGGCGGGAGGATGTTTCCGGGACCTCACCTGAAAGGACCGACCGCCATGACMGCMAGACGCGACATCGAAGCCATCACCGAGCGCATTCGCCAACGCTCGAAGGCAGGGCGTGAACGCTATCTCGGCCGCATCGCCGAGGCATCGAACCAGACCGCCAACCGGTCGGTGCTGTCCTGCGGCAACCTCGCTCATGGCTTTGCGGTGTGCAGCCCCTCGGAAAAGCTGGCGCTCGGCGCCGACAAGGTGCCCAATCTCGGCATCATCACATCCTACAACGACATGCTGTCGGCGCATCAGCCCTTCGAAACCTACCCTGCCCTGATCAAGGAGGCCGCACGCGAGGCCGGCGGCATCGCCCAGGTGGCCGGTGGCGTGCCGGCGATGTGCGATGGCGTCACGCAGGGCCAGCCCGGCATGGAACTGTCGCTGTTTTCGCGCGACGTGATCGCCATGTCGGCAGCGATCGGCCTGTCGCACAACATGTTCGACGCCGCCGTCTATCTCGGCGTSTGCGACAAGATCGTGCCSGGGCTGGTGATCGCGGCGCTCACCTTCGGCCATCTGCCGGCTGTGTTCATTCCGGCCGGACCGATGACGACCGGCCTGCCCAACGACGAAAAGGCCAAGGTCCGGCAGCTCTATGCCGAAGGCAAGGCGGGTCGTGCCGAACTTCTGGAAGCCGAGTCCAAATCCTATCATGGGCCGGGCACCTGCACCTTCTACGGCACGGCGAATTCCAACCAGATGCTGATGGAGATCATGGGCCTGCACACGCCGGGCGCCTCCTTCGTCAATCCCGGCACGCCGTTGCGTGAGGCGCTGACTCGCGAAGCGACGAAGCGGGCGCTGGCGATCACCGCGCTCGGCAATGCCTATACGCCGGTCGGGCGCATGATCGACGAGCGTTCGATCGTCAACGGCGTCGTCGGCCTTCACGCCACCGGCGGCTCGACCAACCACACCATCCATCTGATCGCCATGGCGGCGGCGGCCGGCATCGCCATYACGTGGCAGGATATCTCAGATCTCTCAGAAGCGGTGCCGCTGTTGGCGCGCGTCTACCCGAACGGCCTTGCCGACGTGAACCATTTCCATGCCGCCGGCGGGCTCGGCTTCCTGATCCGCGAACTGCTCGATGAGGGCATCCTGCACGAGGATGTACAGACGGTGTGGGGCGAAGGCCTACGGCCCTATGCGGTCGAGGCAAAGCTCGGCGCCGACGGCTCCGTGGTGCGCGAAGCTTCACCGCAGGCAAGCGGCGACGAAAAGGTGCTGGCGCCGTTCAACAAGGCATTTCAGGCGACGGGCGGCCTTAAGGTGCTGGCTGGCAATCTCGGCCATGCCGTCATCAAGACCTCGGCCGTCAAACCGGAACGGCGCCTCATCGAGGCGCCGGCCAAGGTGTTCGACAGCCAGCAGGGCCTGAACGACGCGTTCAAGGCGGGCACGCTCACCGGCGATTTCATCGCCGTCATCCGCTTCCAGGGTCCGAAGGCCAACGGCATGCCGGAACTGCACAAGCTGACGACCGTGCTCGGCATCCTGCAGGATCGCGGCCAGCGCGTCGCGCTGGTCACCGACGGGCGCATGTCGGGCGCCTCCGGCAAGGTGCCGGCGGCAATCCATGTGACGCCGGAAGCGGTCGAGGACGGGCCGATCGCCAGGATTCAYGACGGCGACATCATCCGCCTCGACGCCGATGCCGGCACGCTGGAAGTGCTGGTGCCGGGGACGGAGTTCGCGTTGCGCCGCACCGCGGAAGTCGATCTCATCGGCAATGAATTCGGCTTCGGCCGCGAGCTTTTCGCCGGGTTCCGGCAGTTGGTCGGCCGCGCCGACCACGGCGCCAGCGCTTTCGGAACGGCTTGATCGTCTTCTGGATTTTCAAATAAAAAAGGGCGGCCTTGAGCCGCCCTTTTGCTTGTCCGGCTGGGTGCTACTCGACTTTGAGCTCACTGCGCTCGCCGGCCTTGACCGTGAAGGGCGTCTCCTTGTCGGCCTTGTCGGTGGTGAAATTGGTCACGAGCACGTAGTCGCCCGCTGCCAGCGTGGTCTGCATCTTCTCTCCATAGGCGTAGGTCACCTGCTTGCGCTCGCCCTGGATGTTCTTCTTGGCCTCGAAGATCTTGAAGCCGTCCGCGCCTGGCGCGTCGACCGCCAGGACGCCCGCGTTCAGCGTCACGTTGACATCGGTCATCTGCCCGACCGTGACACTGCTG
>NZ_JBFUGJ010000172.1:0-12374 GCF_056402975.1 Mesorhizobium sp. P3_A9
CTCTACGACATAGCGACGCATTTCGGCGTGGTCAGCGATTCGGCTGATGTCGTCGCGGCCCTTCGCGACGGGACGTCGCTGCAACCGACCGAAGTCGCGGCTTGAGCTAGAGCCAGCGGCATCCGAGACAGGCAACAGGAGTCCGGTTTGACGACCGAAAAGAAACCCGAGAAAAGCGCGACACCGAAGCGGGAACCACTACCCCGTGAGCAGGTGCTGGAGCGATACGCTGAGACCGGCTACGCGCTGGACCAGCACCCGGCGCACGTTATCCGCAAGGCGCATCAGCGCGCGACGCTGCGTTTCCAACAGGTCATGGCCGGCGAAGACCTTTCGCCGACCCAGTTCGCAGCCCTTGCCACGATCCTCAAACATGGCGAGGTCTCGCAGAACCATCTCGGCCGGCTGACGGCGATGGACCCGTCAACCATCAGCATCGTCATGCGCAAATTGCTCAAACACGAGCTGATCACGCGCAGCGCATCCGACACCGACCAGCGCCTGTCGATGATCGCACTGACCGAAAAAGGTACCGAATATACGCTCGAGCGGCTCGCACGCAGCGTCGAGGTCGGACGCCGTTTCCTGTCGCCGCTGTCACCCACCGAGCAAACGACTCTGCTCCGGCTGCTCCAGCGCATCAATGACGACGATCCATCGAATGGCGACGGCGGCAAGTAGGCCGCGTCCAGACCTTTCCATACCAGCAGAAATGAGAACCAATGTCGTCCGACCCCAAGTCGTCTGCCACGCTCGTCATCCGCAATATCGGCCTCCTGCTGAGCGGTGACCTCGGCCAGCCGATCCTCGACGCCRACACCATCGTCGTGACCGACGGGCGCATCTCAGGCATTGGCAAGGCCGGTGACGTCGACAGCGGCAAGGCGGCGACGATCATCGATGCGATGGGTTGCGCGGTCGCACCGGGGCTTATCGACAACCATGCTCATCCGGTGGCCGGCGACTGGACGCCGCGGCAAAACCAGATCGGCTGGATGGATTCGACCGTGCATGGCGGCGTCACCACGATCATTTCGGCAGGAGAGGTCCACACGCCGGGCCGCCCGCGCGACCTGGTCGGCCTGAAGGCGCTGGCGATCGCGGCGCRGCGCACCTTCTCCAACTTCCGCCCCAACGGCATGAAAATCCTGGCCGGCGCGCCGATCCTGGAGCCCGGCCTCACCGAGGAGGATTTCCGCACCCTCGCCGAAGCCGGCGTGACACTCGTCGGCGAGGTCGGACTTGGCGGCGTCAAGGATGGCCCGACCGGCCGGCAGATGATTGCTTGGGCGCGCAAATACGGCATGACCTCGATGACCCACACGGGCGGACCGTCCCTGCCCGGCTCCGGCCGCATCGGTGCGGACGTCGTGCTGGAGGTCGACGCCGACATCGTTGCCCACGTCAATGGCGGACCGACGGCGCTTCCCGAAGCCGAGATCCGGCAGATCTGCGAAAAAGGCTCTCGGGCGCTCGAAATCGTCCACAACGGCAATCTGCGCACCGGACTGTTCGTGCTCGACCTGGCAAGACAGCGCGGCGAGCTTTCGCGCGTCATCCTCGGCACCGACAGCCCGGCTGGATCCGGCGTGCAGCCGCTCGGCATTTTGAGGATCATGACCATGTTGGCTTCGCTGGGCGGCATCGCGCCGGAAGTGGCGTTCTGCCTTGCCAGCGGCAACACGGCACGCGTGCGCGGACTGACCGATCGCGGCATCATCGAAATCGGCCGCGCCGCCGACCTGATCTTCATCGACCAGGCGATGGGCGGAGCCGGCGACGGCCTTCTCGACAGCGTGGCGCTCGGCAATCTGCCGGGCATCGGCATGGTCGTCATCGACGGCGAGGTGCGCACCGGCCGCAGCCGCAACACCCCGCCGGCGATGCGGGTGCCGGAAGTCAGGGCTGCCTGACGGTCAGCTCACACCGTCAACCCCGACGATCTTGTCCTTGGTCAGCCCGCCGACGCGCGGGTGCGGCCTGCCGGAATCGGTGACGGCGATGGCGACGACGATCTCGTCGGCGCGCGGCGCATCGGGGACGCGGACCTCCATGCCGTCGAAATGGCTGCGCACCCTCGCCGCGTCCTTGTGGCCGAGCGGAATGTCGAGCGGCACGCCGAGACCGCCGCGCTTCTTCGACGAGGGAATGAGCGCGGCGCCCTTGCCCAGCACGTCACGGAACGGGGCGCCGAGCGTTGGGTGAAGGATGGCGGCGGCATGTTCCAACTCGCCGTCGGCGCCGACGGCGGCTGCCTTGCCGAAGCTCTCGACCTGATCGCCGGCAATGCCGAGCGCAGCGACGGCGCGCCTGGGCAAGATATCGCCCAGGGCCTCGCCAATCGCGCTCAACGCCGACAGATCCTCGACAAACGTGCCGGCATGAGGGTTGCGGATCACCGCGATCGCCGCGGCACGCCGCGTCGGCGGGTCGACCGGGCGGCCGCCTTCGATCCGGGTTTCCTCGACGATGGTGATGATGCGGCGGATTTCCATGCTCATCGCAATCCGTCCTCGCCCTTGATGTCGGCCGCCGCCAGGCCGCCGACCCGCGCATGAACGCGCGCGCCGGTGGTCATTGCCAGGATGACCGCCATCTCGTCGCTGCGCGGCGCATCGCCGACGCCGATCTCGATCGCGTCGAAATGGCTGCGCACGTAGGAGGCGTTGATGTGGGTGATCGGAATGTCGATGCGCGTCCCGGGACCGCCGACCTTCTTGGTCGAGGGCACGATGGCCTTGGCGTCGCCGAGAAGTTCGCGCATCGCGTAGCCGCCCGGATTGTGCCAGAGCGCGCCGTGTTCAAGCTCGCCGGCGGCGCCGACGATCGCACCTTTGCCATAGCCTTCGACAGCGGCGACGCCATCGCCCATGGCGTCGATCAGGCGCCGCGCCATTTCAAGGCCGAGCGGCTTCAGATCTTCCATGAAGCCGGTGATCTCTTCGACGTAGCGTCCGGCAAAGGGGTTGGCGATGACGGCGACGATCGCGCCGCGCTTGGGCGGGCGTGCCGCGGGCGGCCCGCCCTCATGGAAGATCTCCTCGACCTGGACCAGAAATTTCCTGACCACCACAGCTGGCATTGCGCGTATCCTTCGTCCCGTCACTCGTGAAAACTCGTTAGAGTATCAACAATTATGCATCGCGATATTTGTCAAGCGAAGAGGTGAAGGACGCGGATGACGGGCCTGAGAAAACTGCATCGGATGACGATTGACAGCCTGTTTAGCCGCTCCTAAACTCATATGACCATCAACGAACTCGCCGGCATTCCGGCGATATGTGGGGGATGGTCAAGGCGTGGCTTCAAAAGCTGAAAAAAGCTGAAGGGGAATAACATGACAAGGGCGCTCAAGAGTTTGTTTCTGGCCGGCACGATGCTGGCTGTTTCGTTGGGATCGGCCGCCGCACAGGCCAAGGTTTCGGTGGCCGCCATCTCGGGTTATTTTGCACAGGGTTTTGGCGTTTCGATCGTCAACGGTCTCAACAAGGCCAAGACCGATTTCGGCATCGACCTCAAGCTGGTCGACACCGGCAATCGTGCCTTGGATTATGAGGAGCAGTTCGAAAACCTCGCCAAAGGCAAACAGTACGATCTCATCTTCGTGATGGGCTGGGAGCTGGTGGATTCGCTGCAGAAGGTCAGCAAGGAATACCCTGACCAGCGCTTCGTCTTCATCGATGGCGTGCTCGACAATCCCAAGATGATCTATGCCAATTTCGCCGAGGAGCAGGGCTCGTTCGTCGCCGGCGCGCTGGCCAGCATGATCGAGGCCAAGGGCAGTGAATTTCCCAAGATCGGCGACGGCAAGGCAATCGGCTTCGTCGGCGGCCGCGACATCCCGGTGATCCGCAACTTCCTTGGCGGCTAC
This sequence comes from Mesorhizobium sp. P3_A9, assembly GCF_056402975.1. Classification (NCBI taxonomy): domain Bacteria; kingdom Pseudomonadati; phylum Pseudomonadota; class Alphaproteobacteria; order Hyphomicrobiales; family Phyllobacteriaceae; genus Mesorhizobium; species Mesorhizobium sp. P3_A9. Next base: position 3,872 of record NZ_JBFUGJ010000172.1, read on the forward strand.
GAGCAAGGCGCCAAATACGCCGCGCCCGATGTCAAGGTGAACTCCGTCTTCGCCGGCACCTTCGACGATCCGGCCAAGGGCAGCGAGCTCGCGCAGGCGCTGTACGGCCAGGGCTCCGACATCGTCTACAACGTTGCCGGCCCGACCGGTGAAGGCGTCATGCAGGCCAGTGCCGCGGCCGACAAATATTCGATCGGCGTCGATATCGACATGTGCGGCACGGCCCCCGGAAATGTGCTCGGCAGCATGCTGAAGCGCGGGGATATCGCCGTCTACACGCTGATCAAGGACGAGGTCGGCGGCAACAAGGTCACCGCCGGCACCCGCACCTTCGACCTGGCGTCGGGCGGCGTCGAGTTCAAGGTCTGCGACGACATTGCACCGAAGATCCCGGCCGACGTGACGACCAAGCTGGACGAGATCAAGAAGGGCATCCTCGACGGCAAGATCGTGATCGCCARGGCGAAATAGGCCAGCAACAGCGCATCCCTCCCAAGAAAGCGCTACACTGATCCGCCGCGGCATGCCGCGGCGGATCAGTGTCCCATCTTCGAGAGCTCGCAATCTGCGAGAGCCCCAATCTGCGAGAGCAATGGTGTCGAACGCGCCGGGGTCCCCGACCCTCCACAACACTGCCGCGATGGCTGTCGAGCTGACTGCCATCACCAAGCGTTTTGGCGCCTTCATTGCCAATGACGGCATCGATCTTGCCGTGCGCCGGGGCGAGATCCACGCCATTATCGGCGAGAACGGCGCCGGCAAGACGACGCTGATGAACATCCTGTTCGGCCTGCTGCAGCCCGACGAAGGCTCGATCCGGCTGAATGGCGAGGCGACGGTGGTCGCCGACCCGGCCGCGGCCATCAAGGCGGGGCTCGGCATGGTGCACCAGCATTTCAAGCTGGTTCCCTCGCTCTCGGTCGCCGACAATGTCTTTCTCGGCATGGAAATCCGCCGTCATGGGCTGATCGACCATGCCGCGCAGATCGCGCGCACGCAGGAACTGTCGAAGCGCTTCGGGCTGCATGTCGATGCGACCGAGCGCGTCGGGCTGCTCTCGGTCGGCATCGAGCAGCGCATCGAAATCCTGAAAGTTCTGGTGCGTGGTGCCCGCACCATCATCCTCGACGAGCCGACCGCGGTGCTGACGCCGCAGGAGAGCCGCGAACTGTTCCAGACGCTGCGCAGCTTCGTGGCCGAKGGCATGACGGTGATCTTCATCTCGCACCATCTGGAGGAGGTGATGGAGGTGTCCGACACGGTGACGGTGCTGCGCAACGGCCGTAAGGTCGCGACCCGCCCGACATCGGAACTCAACAAGGACGAGCTGGTGCGCATGATGGTCGGCCGCGAGGTCAGTTTCGACCGGCGGCCGCGCGCGGCGCTGCAGGGCGACGTGGTCCTTGAAGTCAGGGATTTGTGGGCGCGCGACGACCGCCGGCTGCCGGCTCTTCGCAATGCCAGTTTCACTGTCCGCTCCGGCGAGGTGGTGGGGATTGCGGGCGTCGCCGGCAATGGGCAGACGGAACTGGCGGAAGTGCTTTCGGGTCTGCGGCCAGCAAGCCATGGCGAGGCCCGGCTGAAGGGCCAGGACCTCACCACGCTCTCCACCGCCGCAATCCGCGAGGCGGGCCTTGCCCATGTTCCGGGCGACCGCATGGTGCGCGGGGTCGATCGCAATGCGTCGATCGCAGCAAACACACTGATGGGCCGCCAGCATCGTGCGCCATGGAGTCGCAATGGCGTGCTCGACTGGAAGGCGATCGCGCAAAATGCCGGAGCGCTGATCAAGAGCTTCGATATCCGCGCGCAAGGAGCGGGCGATGCCGTCAAACGGCTTTCGGGCGGCAATATCCAGAAGGTGGTGCTGGCGCGCGAGTTCACCAATGGCGCCGACTTCCTGCTGATCGATCAGCCGACGCGCGGCGTCGATATCGGCGCCCAGGAAGCCATCCATGACGAGATCATGCGCCAGCGCGCAGCCGGCCGTGCCATCCTCTTGATTTCCGTGCAGCTTGACGAACTGGCCGCGCTCGCCGACCGCATCCTGGTGATGTTCAACGGGCGGATCATGGGCGAAGTCGCCGGCGACGACGCCGACGAAGACAGGATCGGCATGATGATGGCGGGCGTTTCACCGCAGCTGGAGCACGCATGATGAGCGACCGTTTGCGCGCCTTTTCCGGCCAGATCATTGCCGTTGCCGTGGCGTTGTTCTTGGGGGCGATCATCATCCTCCTGGTCGGCGAAAGCCCGGTGCATGTCTTGATGACGCTGTTGCGCGGCGCCTTTGGTGACCAGGAAAAGATTGCCGGTACCCTGCTGCAGACGACGCCGATCCTGATCTGCGGCGTTGCGGCCTGCATCGGCCTGCGCGGCGGCATGTTCAATGTCGGCATCGAGGGCCAATTGTTCCTCGGCGGGTTTGCCGCCGCCTGGGTCGGCTTCAGCTTTTCCCTGCCCGCGGGCATTCATACACTGGCGGCACTGGCGCTGGCTGTCGTCGCGGGCGCTGCCTGGGTCGCCATTCCCGCCTATTTCCGCGCCCGCTACAACACCAACGAAGTCGTCTCGACGATCCTGTCGAACTACATCGCCGTGCTGCTGACCTCCTATTTCACCATCTTCCTGTTCAAGCGCCCCGGCGGCTGGTCGGAGACCCCGCCGATCCTGGCGACAGCCTATCTGCCGGAGATCTTTTCCTTCTCGCGGTTGAACTGGGGGCTGGTGATTGGCCTGCTGCTGGCGGTCGGTGTCGCGCTGGTCTTCCGCTACACCAGCTGGGGCTATGGCGTGACCATGGTCGGATCGGCGCCGAAATTCGCTGAGTATGGTGGCGTCAACGTGAAACGGCAGGGCTTTGTCGTGTTGCTGCTTTCGGGCGCCGTCGGCGGCCTCGCCGGCGGGGTCGAAACGCTCGGTGTGCATCACCGGTTCATGGAGGGCTTTGCCCCAGGCTTCGGCTTCGACGGATTGATCGCCGCCCTGCTCGCCAATGGCTCGCCGGTCGCCACCATCGTCACCGCGCTGTTCTTTGGCGCGCTGCGCAGCGGATCGCTGCTGCTCGAGGTCGACACCAGCGCCTCGCGCGAAATCATCACCGTGATCCAGGCGCTGATCATCCTCAGCGTCTCGGCGCAGGTTCTGATCAAACGCCGTGGCGACAGCCAGGCGGGGGAGCGGCGATGGAAATTCTAGACAAGCTGATCAACGTCGCGCTGATCGCCGCGACGCTGCGCACCACCGCGCCAATTCTCCTGGTGGCGCTCGGCGGCTCGTTCACCACCAAGGCCGGCATCTTCAACATCGGCCTCGAGGGTCAGATGCTGGCCGGCGCCTTCTTCGCCGTCATCGGCTCTATCTGGACGGGCTCGGCATTTGCAGGCGTCGCCTGCGGCGTCGCCGCGGCGCTTGCCTTCGCGCTCGCCTTTGCCGTGCTGGTGGTGACGTTCCGGGCCAATGAAGTGGTCGTCGGCCTGGCGCTCAACATCCTTGCCGGCGGCATGACGATCTCGCTGATGAAAGCGATTTTCGGCACGCGCGGATCGATCGTCGGTCACGGCATTGTCGGCCTGCCCAAGGTGCAGATACCCGGCGCCCAGGCACTGCTCGGCTCATGGGCGCCGCTGATCTCGGGCTTCACGCCGATCGTCTATGTCGCCTTCCTCGCGGTGCCGCTGCTGGTGCTGTTCTACAACCGCACCCGGCTCGGCCTCTATATCCGCGTCGTTGGTGAAAAGCCCGAAGCCGCCGAGGCGCTCGGCATCTCGATCACCCGCGTCCGCTACACCGCCTCGCTGCTGTGCGGATTACTGGCGGGACTGGCCGGCGCGCATCTGTCGCTCGGCTACATCACCATGTTCACCGAGAACATGTCCTCGGGCCGCGGCTTCATGGCGGTGGCGATCCTGATCTTTTCCAATGGCGATCCGCTGAAGGTGCTGGCCGGCTGCCTTTTGTTCGGCTTCGCCGATGCCTTCTCGCTCCGCCTGCAGACCTTCGGCTTCCCGTCCTATCTGGTGCTGACCGTACCCTATGTCGTCGCGCTGACGGCGCTGTTCGCGCTGTCCTACCGGGCGCGGCCAAGGATCATCAAGGAGACGCTGGCGTCGATGCAGAAACTTCTGTCGGTGGACAGGAACAGCGCCCCGGTCGACAAAAATCCGCAATGAAGGAACTCTCATGGAACGCATAATCCTCGACGTGGATTCTGCCGGCGACGATATTCTCGCTGTGCTGTTTGCCGCGGCGAACCCGAATGTCCGGCTCGAAGGCGTCACCACCGTCACCGGTGCCGCCGGCCCGATCGAGCAGGTCACGAATGTCGTCCTCAACACGCTGACGCTTGCCGGGCGCGACGATATCCCGGTCCACGCCGGCGCCTGGCGGCCGATCGTCGGCAACTCCAAGGCCGACATGGAGGCGCCTGTGCATTTCGAAAAGCGGCTCGTCGCCCGCTTCGGCGACCGGCTGAAGAAGTTCAACCCGCCGGCGCCGACGCCGTCACGCCAGGCAACGCCAGGCCATGCCGTCGACTTCATCATCGATACGGTGATGGCCAATCCGGGCGAGATCACGCTGGTGACGACGGGGCCGCTGACCAATGCCGCGATGGCACTGCTGCAGGAGCCGCGCCTGACGGGCGCGCTCAAGCGGCTCCTGGTGCTTGGCGGCAACTTCCAGACGCCCGGAAACATGACGCCGCTGTCGGAATACAACATCTGGGCCGACCCGGAGGCATCGCGCATCGTGCTCAACGCCGACGTCGACAAGATCCTGGTGCCGCTCGACATCTGCGAGGACAACCGCGTCGCCGCCTCGATGCTGACGCGCGACGACATTGCCGACATGGAGGCCGTTGCCCGGAAGAACCCCGTCTTCGAGATGATCGCCGACAGCTTCCCGATCTACATCGATATCTGGCGCGAGTTCTTCGACCTGGTCGGCTTCCCGATGGACGACGTCATCACCGTGGCACTGGCCTTCGACCCGGCGCTTGCCACCATGACCGAACCGCTCTTCGTCGATGTCGTGCTCGACGGGCGCCTCGCCCGCGGCCAGACGGTTGCCCATCGCGGCCGGCAATTGCTGCCCGGCGGCGGTCCGAAGACCACCCGCATCTGCACCGATCTCGACGGACGCCGCTTCCTCAACATCTTCAAGCAAACCATCGCGCGCTACGAACAARCGGCGTGAGGACCGATAAAATGACCATTGCAACTCCCATCCTGTTCGACTGCGACCCCGGCCACGACGACGCCATCGCGCTGGTCATGGCGCATCGCTCGCCGGCCATCGAACTCATCGGCGTCACCACCACCTGCGGCAATGCCGAGGTCGAGAAGACGACAGCCAACGCGCTGCGCATCCTCGAATATATCGGCGCCGGCGACGTGCCAGTCGCTCAAGGGTGCCACCGTCCGCTGGCGCGCCCGCTGGTGCTCGGCACCGCCGATGGTCCGAGCGGCCTCGAGGGCTCGCCCTATCTGCCGCAGGCCACGATCAAGCCGGTGGACCAGCACGCTGTCGATTTCCTGGCCGACAAGCTGCGCGCCGCCCCGGAACCGATCCTCGTCGTCGCCACCGGCCCGCTGACCAATATCGGCCTGATGATCCTCAAGCACCGCGACGTGCTGCCCAAGATTAGGGAATTGATCTGGATGGGTGGCGTGTTTTACCGCAAGAGCGAGATCATCACGCCGACCGAGTTCAACGCCTTCTGCGACCCGGAGGCGCTGAAGATCGTGCTGGACAGCGGCGTGCCGATCCTGATGGTCGGGCTCGACGTCACCATGCAGGTGCTGATCGAGGCGCCGCAATATGCCGAGCTGGCGACGATCGACACGCCGCTCGGCAAGCTCGTCAATGACTGGCTGCTGTTCTACGAGAAGCTGCACCGCAGCTCGATGGGCGTCGGCGGCGCCATGCACGATCCGTTGGCACTGGCCTTGGCCATCGACCCGACATTGGTGCGCACGCGCCCGGCCCATATCGGTGTCGATCTCACAGGCACCTATGCGTTCGGTGCGACGGTCGCCGATTTCTGGGGCGAGCGCGGCGAGAAGGACAATGCGCGTATCGCCCATGAGGTCGACGCGGACCGTTTCTTCAAGCTGATGTTCGACCTGCTGCGGGATTAGACCCGCTCGGGATATTCCCTTGCTTCAGCGTGACCCGGTGCCGTGGACCGGGTCAGACAATCTTTGGGCATGCCATCGCAGATGGTCGTCCATGAATGTCGAAATGAAGAAATATGAGTGATCGTAGCCGTCCTGCATGCGCAGGGTCAGCGCCATGCCGGCCTTGGCGCAGGCCGCTTCCAGAAGCCAGGGCCGCAGCCCGTCCTTGAGAAATCCGTCCGATGTTCCCTGATCGACGAAAAGCTCGGGGAAGCGGTGGCCATCTTCGATGAGCAAGGTGGCATCGTAGCCCCGCCATGATGTGTCGTCCGCGCCGAGATATTTCTCGAGGGCCGGCTTCGACCAACCGGCGGTGCTCGGCTGCACGATCGGCGCGAAGGCCGAGCAGCTTTTGAAGCGCTCGGGATTTTTGAGCGCGATCGTCAGTGCGCCATGCCCGCCCATCGAATGGCCAAAGATCGCCTGGCGCGTCATATCCGCCGGAAATTCCTGCGCGATCAGCGCCGGCAGTTCCTCGGTGACATAGGAATACATGCGGTAGTTCGTAGCGTAGGGCGCTTGCGTCGCATCGACATAGAAACCGGCGCCGCCGCCGAACTGCCAATTGTCCTTCTCGTCGGGAACATCGGCACCACGCGGACTGGTGTCGGGGCAGACGATGATCAGGCCAAGCTCGGCGGCCATGCGCCTGTACTCACCCTTGTCCATGACATTGGCATGCGTGCAGGTGAGGCCGGAGAGGTACCATACAACAGGGCAAGGTTTTTCACGGGCCTGCGGCGGCACAAAGACGGCGAATGCCATGTCGCAGGAGCAGGTTTCCGAAGCGTGGGAATAGACGCCCTGCACGCCGCCATGCGATTTGGCCGAGGAGAGGGTCTTCATCCGGTCCGACATGTTCTTCTCCGCCTTCGGCAAACGTCCTTCAAGGCCGCCTGTCTAAGGACCATGGTTGCCAGGCGCAAGTCCCGCCTATTCCGCCGCCAGGGCGGTCACTTCCCGCCGGAACGGCAGCGCATCGCCGATATCGGGTTCATCCAGTTCGCGTGCGAAGCGGTGGCCGGCATAGGTCGCCCAGGCGATCGGGCCTGGCGCCTCGGCATCGCCGATGACCTTGATCGAGCGAATGCCGTTGTCGGCCCATTCGTCGCGCCGCGCTTTCAGGTCGCGCCAGACCTCGTCGTCCTGCTGGCGCGACGTCACCAGCACCACGGCGTCGGCGGCGATGTCGCGTTCGGCACCCGTGTAGGCGCAGGCGGTGGCAACGCCTCCCGGCACGATTCGCGTCACGGTCCGGTTCAGCACGATCTCGACGCCGAGCTCGGCCAGACGGCGGTGGATGGCGCCCTGCTCCAGCGTGTTGCGGGTCCAGTCCGACACATAGGCGGACGGCGTCACCAGCGTCACCTTGGCGCCGTTGCGCGCCATCAGCTCGGCCAGGACACCACCCATATAGTAGTGGTCGTCGTCGAACAGCACGACGTTGCCGGTCGGCACATTGCCGCCCATCAGATCGTCCGGCGTGTAGACCGGCATGGCCGGGTCGGCCGGCATCGGCACGACATGGGCGCGTGCCACACCGTCGCGGCGCCATGTCGAGCCGGTCGCAAGCGCGATGTTCTGAAAGCCGAAGGCCAGGATATCCTCGGCCGACAACCGGCTTTCGAAATAGACATCGACGTTGGACATCTGGCTGAGCTGGTACTGGCGATAGTCGCGCACGCGGCCCCAGGCCGACAGGCCAGGCAGGCGGCATTCGCGGGCGACGCGGCCGCCGAGTTCGGTGCCGGCCTCGGCAATGGCGACCTGATAGCCACGCAGGCCGAGCGCGCGAGCGGCCTCCAGTCCGGCCGGGCCGGCGCCGACGATCAGCACGCTGTCGCTGTCGCCCTTGGCCTGCATGCGTTCGGGATGCCAGCCCTTGCGCCACTCTTCCATGAAGGTCGGGTTCTGCGTGCAGCGCGAGATCGACATGGTCATGTCGCCGGTGATGCAGATGTTGCAGCCGATGCATTCGCGGATGTCCTCGATGCGCCCCTCCTCCACCTTCTTCGGCAGGAAGGGATCGGCGATCGACGGGCGCGCGCAGCCGATGAAATCGAGCGTGCCGGACTTGATCATCCTGACCATCACGTCAGGCGAGGTGAAGCGACCGACGCCGACGACCGGCTTCGAGGTCAGCGACTTGATGCCGGACACCAGGCTTTCCTGCGCGCCCTCTTCCTTGAAGCGCGACGGCCCCGAACAATCTTCCCAGGCGCCATGCGCCAGATCCCAGAGGTCGGGCAGCTCGGCATGCATCTCGATCATGTCGCGCACTTCGGAATTGGCGAAGCCGAGCTCGCCGATCATCTCGTCCAGCG
>NZ_JBFUGJ010000173.1:0-12359 GCF_056402975.1 Mesorhizobium sp. P3_A9
GCTGCAGGCTTGAGGGCCGGCTCGTCGTCCGCCTGGGCAGCGGCGGGCGCCACGGTGCCGGTCTGSTCGGCATCGGCCTGGGCCGACGGCGCGACATGCTGCGGCGCCGGATCGCTCGGCTCAGCCGCCGCCACCTGCGGCGCGGCCGGTGCTGGATCCTCGCGCGGCACCAACGAGCCGTCCGACTTGACCACCATGGTCCTCACCTTGCGCGGCGCAACGGCGACGACATCGGTGTTGGTGCCCTTGTCTGTATCCTGCAACACCTGCGCGATGCGATCCTCGCCCTTGGGCGCGGGCACCGCCGCATTGTCGGCAGGCGCCGCATTGTCGGCAGGCGCTGCATTGGCGGACGGCGCCGCGCTGGCGGTCGGCGCGGCATTGCCGTCATCGGCGCCGCCAACGGCAGCGCTCTGATCAGCAGAAAGATCGATGGCACGGGCCGGATCCTTCGCCTGCACATCCACCGGGACCTCGGTGTTGGTGACAAGCTTCTGCTGCACGGGTTCAGCGGGCTTGGCGCCCTTGACCACCGCGTCATAGACCTTGTTGTCCTGGTTCGGCACCACGGTGCCGCCCGGATTTTCCGGCTTGACCTTGATCGGTGMRTTGTCSGCCTTGACGATSACMGGCGCWTCGCTGCCRCCCTTGCCGCCRAAGGACARGGCAAAGGCACCAAGGCCGCCTGCAATCGCCACGGCGCCGACAATGGCAGCGATGAACAGGCCGCGGCGGCCCGACGGCCTGGCCGCTTCCCGCTCGCCGAGACCCGGAACAGACATCGCTTCGTCCAGCTCGGGATCATAGTCGAGTTCATCGACGGTGAAATCGTCCGCCTGCGAGACCGGCTGGCTGCCGGGCAGACTGTCGAGATCGAAGCCATCGGCGGCGTCGGCATAGCCTGTGTTCGCCACAGCACGGGCCGGCATTTCCGCCGGACGCGCCGCATAGGTCCGCGCTTCCGGCTGGAAGGCCGGCTTGGGCTCTTCGTATGTCGGCGCCGCATATCCGGGGTTAAATCCGGCGTTGTAGGATTCATCGGCATAGGCAGCGCTGCTTGCGGGAGCAGCAGGAGCAGGCGCGACCTCCACCGAATTCATTTCCGTCAGCAGGCTGGAGAACTCGGCGTCGAGATCGTCATAGCCAGGCGAGGCCGGCTCATCTTCCTCGAAATGCAGTTCAGGAATGTCGAGATCGTCCGCCAGCGCCACGACGCGCTCCGGCACATCGACCGTTTCAACGTCAGGCATCTCTTCGTAGCGCGAGGACTGGTGCGGCGGCAGTGCGGATACGGGGGCTGCATAGGCAGCAGCCGCAACCGGCTCGGGCGCACGGTAGGACGGCACAAAGGCCACTGCTGGGGCCACATCAGGCGCGGCGACCCTGGCCGCCATAGCGGCGGCTGGCTGCGCGGCGAATGCCGGCTGCTGGGGCACCGGCGTCACGCGGCTCCACGAACGGGTCGGCTCGGTCGGCGCGGAGCGTTCGGCCAGCCAATCGAGGGAATCGTCCTGATCCTGCTGGGAAGCGACCTCGTCACGCGGATCGAGGTTCCTGGCCAAGGCAGCGTCGAACGCATCATTGTCGAAATCGACATCGACATGACCAGCGGCGTGAACGCCAAGATCCTGGCCCTGGAGCTCATCGAGCAGCAGATTGTCGAGATCGACATCGGCGGCGTGAGCCGCACTGGAGGGATGCAGATCCTCGGGCGCTTGTTCGTCGAGATCCCAGTCGAGATCGCCGACGAGATCGGCRGGTTCCTCGGCAGCCGTTGCAGGCGCGGCGGTATACGACTGAACGGGAGCAGCAGGCGGCTGAGCCACAAAGGGTTGAGCGACGACGGGCTGAGCCACGACAGGCTCCTTGGCCGACGGCAGCGTGCGCGCCGTCATGGCGCCCAGAAGCGCGTTCAGCTCGTCTTCGAGGCTTCGTTCGTCCGCCACGGGGGCCCGCACCGGCTCGGCCATGATCGCTGCCGGAGCTATCGGCTGGACAGCGGCGGTCGCGACCTCGGCGCCCGGCTCTTCGACAGGCTCGGCGAACGCGTCGTCCAAGTTCAGATCGAACGCATCATCCGAAACGGCCTCAGGGCTTGAGAAGTCGCCCCTGGCGTCCACGGCATCGGCGAGCACTTCGTGCGTTTCCGCTGCAAAGGCCACCGGCTCGTCCGCCTGAACGTCAAAATCCATATCGACATCGGCCATGGCGTCGTCGAAGTGACCCTCGAAACCCTCGTCGGAAATCGCTTGGGTCTCATTCGCGGCGGCCAGAACCGGCTCTGGATAGTCGATCGCGGTCGCAGCCACATGGTGCTGATCCGCGGAATGGTCGTCCAGCATCAGCTCGTCTTCCAGCGAACGCGCGACCGCATCATCGAATTCATGCTCGGGCGCCGGCTCGACAGCCACCGGCACCTCGGCAACGGCATGCTGGGGCTCGACGGCCTCGTCTTCGATCTGGACGGTATGGTCCTCGATGTGGAAATCCTGATCGAGCGACGCKGCAAGCTCGTCSTCCATCGGCAGATCGTCYTCGAASGGCGAMACRTCYTCSAGCGAACTGGCGACGGCATTGTCGAAATCGACGTCGAAGGCAGGTTCGACGGATGGCGCGGCTTCGGCAGCGCCGGGAATTGTTTGGCTGGCGACGACCGAATGGTCATCGGCACCCGTGAAGTCCAGATGGAAATCGTCATCGAGCGACAGCGCAAGATCGTCGTCGGCAGCGTGCGTGGCCGCCGTTTCGAATGCCGGCTCATGAACTTCGACAACCGGAGCGGCAGCGCTATCGCCAGCGTCGAAATCGCCCATCAGTTCCTTTTCGAGGTCGATATCGAAATCGTCCTCTCGCACGGACTGATCGGCGACAGCGGGCTGCGGCTGGGCCGGCGCCKGCKGCTTKACCGGCTGRCGCGGRTCGAAWCCCATGATCCTGGTCAGYTCCGCGAACGGATCATCGTCAGCGATGTCGTTGTTGTCGGCTRCTYTCAGCTGGGTTCTGTCTGCCATTATTGTTCCCGAACTCGCACTCATTCGGACGCCATGGACGTCGCGCAGGGTTGGCCCTTACCAGCGCAATGTGGGCAAAAGGTGACAGGTTATTTAGTCAAACCTAACGCATTTCGGCGGGCGCGGCGGCCCCGATCAGCGTCAGGCCGGACGTGAGAACGTCCGAAACAGCCTGCACCAGCCCTAGTCTGGCATGCGTCAATTTACGATCGTTAACCTTAACAAACCGTAAGTCCGGATTATCCGTGCCCCGGTTCCAGTGTCCGTGGAAACTGGAAGCCAGATCGTAGAGATAAAATGCCAGCCGATGCGGCTCCAGCGCAAGAGCGGCGGACTCGATCAGGCGCGGATATTCCGCAAGCTTGCGGATCAGGCCAAGCTCGCCCTCGTCGGTCAGCAAAGCCGCCGCGGCGGACAGGTTGTTTCGATCGAAGTTCGCCTCGCCCAACTGCTCGCTTGCCTGCCGGAACACCGAATGGCAGCGCGCCGAAGCGTACTGCACATAAAACACCGGATTGTCCTTGGACTGCTCGGTCACCTTGGCAAAGTCGAAGTCTAGCGGCGCATCGCTCTTGCGGTAGAGCATCATGAAGCGGATCGCGTCGCGGCCGACCTCCTCCACCACTTCCCGAAGCGTGACAAAATCGCCGGACCGCTTCGACATACGAACCGGCTCGCCTTCGCGAAACAGCTTGACCAGGTTGCACAGCAGGACGGTTAGTTTTACGTCATCGCCGCCAATTGCCCGCGCCAGAGCTTCCAGCCGTTTGACATAGCCGCCATGGTCGGCGCCAAGCACGTAGATCAGGTCGACGAAGCCGCGATCGACCTTGTCCTTCAGATACGCCACATCGGCGGCGAAATAGGTGAACGYGCCATCGGACTTGRCCAGCGCCCGGTCCATGTCGTCGCCGACCGCGGTCGAGCGGAACAGCGTCTGCTCGCGGTCCTCCCAATCGTCCGGCTTCTCGCCCTTGGGCGGCGGCAGCTTGCCCTTGTAGATATGGCCCTTCAGCGTCAGGTCATTGATCGCCAAGCGGATTTTCTTGGCACCGTCGGCATGCAGCGTGCGCTCGGAGAAGAACACGTCGTGGTGCACGTTGAGCAGCGCCAGATCCTCGCGGATCATCGCCATCATCGCATCGATGGTCCGGTCCTTGACGATGGCCAGCGCTTCGTCATCMGGCATCTGCAGCAGCTTGCGGCCAAATTCCGCGACCAGCGCCTGACCGACTGGCACCAGGTAATCGCCGGGATAGAGACCAGCCGGTATTTCGCCGATATCGTCGCCCAGCGCTTCGCGGTAGCGAAGGAAGGCCGAGCGCCCGAGCACATCGATCTGCGAGCCGGCATCGTTGATGACATACTCCTTGGTCACGTCGTAACCGGCAAACGCCATCATATTGGCCAGTGCGTCGCCAACCACGGCACCCCGGCAATGGCCGACATGCATCGGGCCCGTCGGGTTGGCGGAGACATATTCGACATTGGTTTTCCTGCCGGCGCCGATCGTCGAGCGGCCGTAGTTGCGGCCCTCGCCCAGAAGCGCAGACAGATGGGCCTGCCAGAAGCCGTCCTTGAGCCTCAGATTGACGAAGCCAGGGCCGGCCACGTCAACGGCGGCGACATCCTTGTCGTCCCGAAGCGCCAGTGCCAGCCTTTCGGCCAGCGCGCGCGGATTCTGCCCGGTGGGCTTAGCCAGCACCATTGCCGCATTGGTCGCGAGATCGMCATGGCTGGGGTCGCGCGGCGGTTCGACGGCAATGCGCGACAAGTCCGGCGAAACGCCGTCCTTGTCTTTCAGATCAAGCGCTTCGACAGCCTTTGTGACTCGCGCGGTGAAATCGGCGAAGATGTTCATGGGTATTGCTCTGGCGGCTTTATGGCGAATCCGGCTCGTTGGCCGGCAAAATCGCGCCCGCCCTAGCTCAAATCCGGGGTGCGGTCAAACAAACGCCGGTGTTCCTTGAGCGCGTAGGTGTCGGTCATCCCTGCCAGGAAATCGGCCACGCTGCGCGCCTTGATGCGATCCTCGGCCCGGTCCAGCCCCTCGCGCCAGCCGTCCGGCATGGCGCGCGGGTCGGCGAAATAGACGTCGAACAGGTCCCTGACGATCTGCTCGGCGCCGGCGCGCACCCGCATCACCTCCTTGTGCCGGTAGAGGTGCTTGTAGAGAAAAGCCTTCAGTTCCTTCTCGGCCGCGGCCATCTCGGCGGAAAAGGTCACCATCGTCTCGCCTGCCGCCCTCACCGCGTCGGCGCTTCGCGGTCCGACGCGCTCCAGATTGGTGGTCGTGGAGACAATAACATCCTCGACCATGGCGGTGATCTGCCGCCGCATCAGTTCGTGGCCGGTACGCACGTCATCAAGCACCGGATAGCGCTCGCGCACACCCGCCAGGATCGTCCCCGGCAGCGAGACGGTCTTCAGCATATCGAGCGTCAGCAGCCCTGCCCGCAGGCCRTCGTCGATGTCATGSGTGTTGTARGCGATRTCGTCGGCRATCGCMGCRCACTGCGCCTCGATGCCGGCGAACCGGTCCAGTTCGAGATCCTGCAGYTCSGAATAATCGCGGATYGCCTGCGGCACCGGCCCTTTCAGGCCTTTGCCGCCGGCGTCCGTCAGCGGGCCATTGTGCTTGACCAGGCCCTCCAGCGTCTCCCAGGTCAGGTTCAGCCCATCGAATTCGGCGTAGCGCGCTTCCAGCCGCGTCACGATGCGCAGTGACTGCGCGTTGTGGTCGAAGCCGCCCCAGGCGGCCATCTTGTCGTTCAGCGCGTCCTCGCCGGTGTGGCCGAAGGGCGTGTGGCCGAAATCATGCACCAACGCCACCGCTTCGGCGAGATCCTCGTCGCCGCGCAGCGCCCGCGCCAGCGCCCGCGCGATCTGCGCCACCTCGATCGAATGGGTCAGCCTTGTGCGATAATGGTCGCCTTCATGGGCGATGAAGACCTGGGTCTTGTGCTTGAGCCGCCGGAACGCCGTCGAATGGATGATGCGGTCGCGGTCGCGCTGGAACGGCGTGCGGGTCGGGCTTTCGACCTCGTCGAACAGTCGGCCGCGCGAGCGCGCCGGATCGGTGGCGTAGGCCGCGCGTGGCCGGTAGCCGAATCCGATGTCGCCCAACTCATTGGTCATGATCGATGCCGCAATTGACGTGGTTAGTTGACTTGGCCGCTTGCGCTTCATACCTATCATGTGAAACCGAAAGCAAGGTGACGCCCATGGGCGCTGATGCCAAGACYGCAATGAAAGTCGAAATGACCGACTCCGCCGCCARGCGGATCGCGAAAATCGTSTCKGGCGAGGCCGGCAAGACGGCGCTGCGCGTYTCSGTCGAAGGCGGCGGCTGCTCSGGCTTTTCCTACAARTTCGACCTSGTCGACRCCCGCAAYGAYGACGAYGTCGCCATCGAGAAGGACGGCGCCACSGTGCTGATCGAYGATYTSTCSCTGGTCTATATGGGCGGCTCGGTAATCGACTTCGTCGACGATCTGATGGGCCAGTCCTTCCAGATCCGCAATCCGAACGCTGTCGCCTCCTGCGGCTGCGGCACGAGCTTCTCCATCTAGCGGCATGCCTGGCATCGGCGCGGTCCGTCAGATCGCGCTTTCGGCCGGACGCAACCTTGATTCGACGCTGGCCTTCTGGCGCGATGTGCTCGGCATGGGCGTTCACGCCCGCTACGATCCCCCCGGCATCGCCTTCATCATGGCGGGCGATGTGCGCCTGCTGTTCACCGACGGCGTTCCGGCCGGCACGGTCTATCTCGACATTACGGGCCTCGAAGCCTTCCACGCCGACGCCAAGGCATCCGGAGTTCCCTTTACCGCGCCGCCCGCGCTTGTCCATCGAGACACCGAAGGCACATTCGGTCCGGCGGGGGAAAGCGAGTGGATGGCCTTCCTAAAGGATCCGGCAGGCAATACGATCGGGCTTGTCGAACGCCACGCGCCGCAGGAAGAATAGACCGTCATGAAAATCGTCACCTGGAACATCAACGGCGTTCGCGCCCGCATCGGTAACCTCACCCATTGGCTGACCGAAAGCGCGCCCGACATCGTCTGCCTGCAGGAGATCAAGACGGTCGACGAGCAGTTCCCGCGCGCCGAGATCGAGGCACTGGGCTACAATGTCGAAACCCATGGCCAGAAGGGTTTCAACGGCGTGGCGCTGCTGTCGAAGCTACGCTTCGACGAAGTCAATCGCGGCCTGCCGGGCGACGACACCGACGAGCAGGCACGTTTCATCGAAGGCGTGTTCTCGACCGACAAGGGCGCGCTTCGCGTCGCCTCGCTCTATCTGCCGAATGGCAATCCGATCGATGACGAGAAAAAATTCCCCTACAAGCTGTCCTGGATGGCGCGGCTGGAGCGCTGGGCCGAGGAGCGGCTGAGGCTGGAAGAAGCGCTGGTGCTGGCCGGCGACTACAATGTCATTCCCGAGCCGATCGACGCGCGCTTTCCGGAGAACTGGCTGGGCGACGCGCTGTTCCAGCCGCAGACCCGGCAGGCCTTCCGCCGGCTGCTCAACCTCGGTTTCACCGAAGCGGTGCGCGCGGTCACCGATGCTCCCGACACCTACACCTTTTGGGACTATCAGGCCGGCGCCTGGCAGAAGAACAACGGCATCCGCATCGACCATCTGCTGCTGTCGCCGGAAGCCGCCAACCGATTCTCGTCGGCCTCGATCGAGAAGCATGTGCGCGCCTGGGAAAAGCCCTCCGATCACGTGCCGGTGGCGATCGACCTCGCACTGCTGCCAGCCTGACGACCTCTGCGGCCTGAGGTCGGGCACGCCCATGCTGGACCTCATATCGCCACAAATCAGGCGCATGATTGAAAATCATCATGGCGGCCGGGGTTCCCATGACCATTCGATTTGTCGTTTGTCCGATCGGCTTGGCATTTGCCACGGCCGCCATGGTGCCGGCTTTTGCCGCCCAGGAATGTCTTGCCAATGGAAAATCCTATCCGGTCGGTCAGGTCGCCTGCCTGACGGTTGCCGACCAGAGCCATCTGGCTCGTTGCGAGATGGTGCTCAACAACACATCCTGGACGAAGGTCGGCGACAGCTGCCCTGAAAACACGATGGCTCCGCACCTGCACGTCACGCCGATCTCGACGCCCTCGCCAAGCATGGTGCCGACGGAGCCGACCGAGAACTGATTTTTTCTGATCAGCTGATCTGCCCCCGTTGTGTGGAGATGACCGGCAGGCCAGAGGTGGGCGCGAAGGAACTCTACCTCTCGTCCAAGCTACGAAGTGCCGAGACTTACCCAGCTGTGATTGACCGATAGGGGCGGCGGGACAGCGCCCCCCTCTGGCCTGCCGGGCATCTCCCCACGAGGGGGAAGATCGGCAGACGACCCTACTGTTCCGTGTTGGCGGTGCCCTTGGTCAGGATGTCATCCGCCAGCGAAATCGCGGTACGGCGGTCGGCTTCGCCGGCGGCGGCGAAGGCCTCTTCCTGCATGCCACGGATCCAGGGCTGATCGGCCGGCGAGGCGCGTTCGAGCGCCGCGGTCATCATCGCCAGGCCACGAACGATCTTGCCGCTCTGGAACAGGAGATGACCAAGCGTCGCCTGCGCGCCGGCATGGCCCTTTTCGGCGGCGAGTTGGAACCAGCGCCCGGCCTGCTTGACGCTGGCCTTCACACCGCCCTCACCCTTCAGGAACATCTGCCCCATCTCGAACTGGGCGTTCGGGTTGCGGTAGTTGGCGGCGGCGCGCATGTAATATTCCTGGGCAGCCACCTCGTTCTCGGTGACCGGGCTGCCGGGAATGCCCGTGCGCAGATAATCGCCAAGCGCCACCAGCGCGTCGGAGACATAGCTTTCTTCCGGCGAACCGGGCTCGACATCCTGGTCGACGATCTCGGAGAAGAACTTGAACGCCTCATAGTCGTCGCGCGCCACGCCGTCGCCCTCGGCATACATACGGGCAAGCTTCCAGGTGGCGCCGATCTGGCCGTTTTCGGCGGCGTATTTATAGGCTTCGGCCGCCTGTTCCTTGTGGCCGTTCTTGTAGGCGGAAAAGCCGAACTGGAACACGGCCCAGGGGCTCGACTGCGGCTTCACGCCGGTCTTGTCGTCGAACACCTTGTCGTCGAAGGCCAAAGCCTGACCCACGGCGCCAAAGATCGCGACAGCGACCAGTGCCGGAAGGACAGATGACCTCAACAACTCTGGTGTTGACTTCAACAACTCAGATATCCGCATAGCAGTGTGTTTCTTTCGCACCGCCCGGATGGGTGACCGCGCCGTCGCGGGCAGACCCGACCGTCTGTGCGTATTTCCATATCGCGCCCGACTGRTAGTCGGTCGTGCGCGCCTTCCAGGTCTTGGCCCGCGCCGCCAGTTCTTCATCGGACAGCGCCACTTCGATCGTGCCGTTCACGGCATCGATCGAGATCACGTCGCCATCCCGGATGAGACCGATCGGGCCGCCCACGGCTGCTTCAGGCCCGACATGGCCGATGCAGAAGCCGCGTGTCGCGCCCGAGAAGCGGCCGTCGGTGATCAGCGCCACCTTGCCGCCCATGCCCTGGCCGTAGAGGGCTGCCGTCGTCGACAGCATCTCGCGCATGCCCGGGCCGCCGCGTGGTCCTTCGTAGCGAATGACGAGAACCTCGCCTTCCCTGTAGTTGCGATGCGTCACCGCCTCGAAACATTCCTCTTCCGAATCGAAACAGCGCGCCGGGCCGGAGAATTTCAACTCCGCCATGCCCGCGACCTTCACGATCGCGCCTTCGGGGGCGAGGTTTCCCTTCAACCCCACGACACCGCCGGTTTGGGTAATTGGTCTGTTGGCCGGGCGGACCACATCCTGATGTTCATTCCAGGCAACATGTTCCATGTTTTCGGCCAAAGTACGGCCAGTGACCGTCAGGCAATCGCCATGCAGATAGCCATGGTCGAGCARSGTYTTCATCARCAGCGGAATGCCGCCGGCCTCGAACATRTCCTTSGCGACATATTTGCCGCCCGGCTTSARRTCGGCGATGTAAGGCGTCTTCTCRAAAATCTKKGCGACGTCGAAGAGATCGAATTTGATGCCTGCCTCATGCGCGATCGCCGGCAGATGCAGAGCTGCGTTGGTCGAGCCGCCGGTGGCGGAAACCACGGTGGCCGCATTCTCCAGCGCCTTCAGCGTGATGATGTCGCGCGGCCGGATGTTTTTCGCGATCAGCTCCATGATCTTTTCGCCGGAGGCGAAATTGAAACGGTCGCGCATTTCGTAAGGGGCCGGCGCACCGCAGGAATAGGGCAGCGCGAGACCGATCGCCTCGGCGACGGTGGCCATGGTGTTGGCGGTGAACTGGGCGCCGCAGGAACCAGCCGACGGACAGGCCACCTGCTCGATCTCGAGAAGCTCGGCATCATTGATCGTGCCGACAGAGTGCTGGCCAACCGCCTCGAACACGTCCTGCACGGTGATCTGGCGGCCGCGATAGCTGCCGGGCAGGATCGATCCGCCATAGATGAAGATCGACGGCACGTTGAGCCGCACCATGGCCATCATCATCCCGGGCAGCGACTTGTCGCAGCCGGCCAGCCCGACCAGTGCATCGTAGCAATGGCCGCGCATGGTGAGTTCGACCGAATCGGCAATGACCTCGCGCGACACCAGCGATGACTTCATGCCCTGGTGGCCCATGGCGATGCCGTCGGTGACGGTGATGGTGCAGAATTCGCGCGGCGTGCCGTTGGCGGCAGCTACCCCCTTCTTGACCACCTGCGCTTGGCGCATCAGCGAGATGTTGCAGGGAGCGGCTTCGTTCCAGCAGGAGGCGACGCCAACCAGCGGCTGCGCGATCTCGCCGGCGGAAAGCCCCATGGCATAGAGATAGGAGCGGTGCGGCGCACGCGCCGGACCGACAGTCACATGGCGGCTAGGGAGCTTAGCCTTTGAAATGACCTTGGCGTCCATTCTCATCCTTGCCGCGGGCGGTGCGGCCTGTCCCATCGCCGAGCCTTTTGGCGCGTGTCCCGAGACAAGATCGAGGTGCGCCGGGTTTATGGCGGGAAATGGGCAATTTCCTCGGCCTGACTTCTAGCGCAGGGGTTGTTCAGAAAGTGTTGCCGAAACGTCACAATCACACGAAGCGCCCGCAGTGCGGCTTATATGCAACGCAGCTTGGATAGAGGACACGGCGATGATGCCGGCTCAAATGAAAAAGGCCGGGCAATGCCCGGCCTTTCCTATTCAATTTCAGTCACTTACCATTTGATCTTCAAAGAAGTCGAAAGTGCTGTGACAAGGTCGTTGCCAAAGTCCGCAGTGTAATCGGTGCCGTAAGTTACACCATCGCTGCCGAGGACAGAATGTATCGACCCGCTTGTAAGCACACCAACCGCACCGCCGAGCCGAACCTCGATGTTTTGAGTTGGCGTGTAGGCCACGCCACCGCTAAGGGTCCAGGTATCGGTCTGCGAGCTCAAGCCGGTCGTCGTCCCGCGATCCCAGGTGATAACCGCAGCACCGCTCCACTGATCGTTGAATTTGTGGCCGATACCGCCGGAAACCGTCCAGCCGTCGCGATAGAGCAAATCAAGCGACGTGGCACGCACAGGGCTGGTCGTGGTGCAGGCCACGAGCCCCTGGGTTGAGGTCGGGCAGAACGGAATGCTCTGCAGATCACTCCAATTCACCCACTTGATGGATCCAAAAGCCAGCCAGCCCGGCGCTATGCCTGACTGAAGTTTGAGTTCAACAGAGTCCGGCACCTGCGAGGAACCGTAAACATCGGTCACGCGTCCAAGAAGTGGGTTTGCCGGGTTAATAAATCCAGGAACTTGAGTCAGATCGAGTGTTCCGGTCAAATTGTCGAGCTTGACCGCCGAATTGTAGACCAGGCTGGCGCGCAGCGCGATGTCCGGGATTTCATAGGCGACACCCGCACGCCATCCCCACCCATCACCTTGGAGATCGAGGCGACCGATGCCTGTGCCGAAGAAGGACGGAATTGGAGCGACCAACTGCTCCTTGAAACCCGAAACATCCTCGTGAAACACGCCGCCGATGAAACGAAACTGTCCCTTGCCGAGGTCCATTTTGTACGAGCAGGTCGCTCCAAAGGCTTCGCTCTTTACCTGCGTGTCGACATTGCTTTGTGCACCCGCCCAGTTCGCACCAGGATTGCTGGAGGCACCGATGGGCTGAGAGTAGTCACCCAGGCAATCGATGGGACCCATGCCGATCTTGATGCCGGCGTTGGGCACCCAATAGCTCTCCGTATCGCGAGCCGTGCTGGAAAATGTGGGACCAGTCAGGGTACCGTCAGCAGGGTCGGTATCCTTTGCGTTTTTAAGATTTCGCTGCGGCATCACATAGGTGCCACCGAC
>NZ_JBFUGJ010000174.1:0-12300 GCF_056402975.1 Mesorhizobium sp. P3_A9
ATATTGAGCTGGGATCCCGAYCCGGCCCGSCGCTTYGCCGCCCGCGACSGCATCATGGACGAKCCGRCCTGGCGCGCCGGCCTGGCCTTGCTTGGCGCCCACCGGCTCGCCTTCGACCTGATGGTGTTCCCGCGCCAGCTTGCCGATGCCGCACGGCTGGCGGCGGCCTTTCCCGGACAGCAATTCGTCCTCAACCATTGCGGCAGCCCGATCGACCGCGACGCCGACGGAACGCGGCTCTGGCGCGAAGGGTTGCGAAACCTGGCGCGCCACGAGAACGTCGCCATCAAGATTTCCGACCTGGTCGCCTACGATCATCACTGGACGCTCGCCAGCTTGCGCCCGGTGGTGCTGCATTGCATCGACTGCTTCGGCAGCGGCCGCGCTATGTTCGGCAGCGATTTTCCGGTCGCCGGCCTGCACGCTTCGTTCGATGACATATATGACGGCTTCAAGACCATTGCGGCGGACCTTTCCTCGGACGAGCAGACAGCCCTGTTCTTCGGCAATGCGAAACGGATCTACCGGTTGGACAAGCTGTCATCGACGGGCCTGCTCCCGGCCTGAGAGCAGCAGCAGGCCGAGGATCAGCGACCCGAACAGGATGCTGCGCCAGCCGGGCGATGCGTTGACGACGGTGATCAGCGCGGTGATCGTAACCAGCAGGACCGCGCCCGGGATGGTGCCGGCATAGGTTCCGAGCCCGCCGAGGATCGAGGTGCCGCCAAGCACCACGGCGGCGATCGAAGCCAAGAGATAGGGATCGCCGATCCCGACATAGCCTTGTCCGTTCATGCCCAGCACGAGCACGCCTGCCAGGCCCGAGGTGAAGCCGCTGATGCCGTAGACGGCGAGCGTCGTCGAAGCCACCGGCACCCCCGACAGCGAAGCGGCGAGCGGATTGGCACCCATGGCAAAGATGCGTGCGCCGAACGGCGTCGCATGCATGACCGTCAGCACACCAGCCGAGACGATGACCCACAGGACAATGCCGGCAGGAATGCCGGCAGGCCGCGCATTGCCAAGCCAGTGCACCAATGGGTTTTCGGCGGTCACGGCGCTGCCGCCGGCAATGATGATCAGCAGGCCCTGCAGGAAGGTCGCCATGGCCAGCGTCATGATCATCGGATGAACGCGCAGCAACGCCACGCCGAGCCCATTGACCGCGCCGATCACGGTGGTCAGCGCAAGCACCGCGAGGATGGAAGCAAGCCCGGTGGGATCCGCCGGCCACGACAGCAGCGGCAGGCTGATGGCGCTGACGGTGACGATCGCCGCGACCGAAAGGTCGATGCCGCCGGCGATCACGACGAAGGTCTGGCCGGCCGCGACCAGCCCGATGACGGCGCCGAGTTCGACCAGATAGCGCAGATGGCCATAGGCGCCGAAGCCGCGCGAGGCAAAGCTGGCACCGATCCAGACGGCGGCGACGATGACAACTGTCAGGAACGGCCGGCTGCGCAGGATCGCCAAGGCGCGTTTGCCGCCTGCACTCTCATTCCATGCCGTCATTGCTGCACCTTGCGGAATTGCGGGATGGCGACCGCGCCGATGATGATGAGGCCCTGGGCGACATATTGCGCAACCGGGGTGAAGCCGAGGAAGAACATGACGCTGATCATCAGGCTGAGCAGCAGGCTGCCGGCGAGCGCGCCACGCATCGTGCCCTGCCCGCCGAGGAAGCCGATGCCGCCGAGCACGGCGGCGGCAATCGAGTTCAGCGTGAAGGCCGCGCCGATGACCGGATCTCCCGATCCCGTCTGCGCGGCGACGAACAGGCCGGCACCCGTCGAGAGCAAGCCGCTGATCGCATAGGCCGCTATCCGCGCGGCATCGACCGGCACGCCGGAGCGATAGGCGCCGACCGGATTTTCGCCGGCGGCATAGAGGCTCAGCCCAAGCGGAGTGGCGAGATAGAGCTTCCACAGAAAGACGATCGCCACCAAAAGCACGAAGGCCGCGGGCGTGTTGCCGGCGAGCAGGTCGGACAGCCACACCGGAATGGCACCACCGGGCCTGGGCAGGACCAGCAGTGCCGCGCCGCCGATGATGAAGGAACCCGCGAGCGTGACAACGATTGCCGGGAGGCGAAGCCTGACGACGATGAAGCCGGTCGCCGCGCCGATGCCGAGACCTGTCAGCGCCACCGCGGCGGCGCCGCCGACGACACCCAGCGGGCCGGCCATCGTGGTGGCGGCGATGACCGCTCCAAGGCTGACGGTGGCGCCGATCGCCAGGCTGATGCCGCCGGTCAGCATGAGGATCGCCTGTGCCATCGCGACCAGTGCCAGCGGGAACCAGCTCTGGGTGAATTTGGCGAAGCCGGAAGCCGAAAACAGGCCCGGGAACAGAACACCGTAAGCGACGAGAAACGCCAGCACGACGATGAACAGGCTGCGTACGCCGATGTTGCGGCGCATCTGCACCGGCCAGTAGAGCGCGCCGGCTAATCTTGCGGTTGAAACAATGCTCATGCCGCGACCTTCCGGTTTTCGGCGCCCATCGCCGCTGAAACGATAGCCTCCTCGCTCAGTGCTCCGCGCTCAAGCGTGGCRACGATACGCCCGTCACGCACCACGGCGACGCGGTCGCACAGRTGSACCAGTTCCGGCGTGTCGGAACTGAGCAGCACGACGGCCTTGCCGGCGGCGGCGAAGGCGCGAAGCATTAGGTAGATTTCGCGCTTGGTCTCGACATCGACGCCGCGCGTCGGATCGTTTAGCAGAAGCACGAGCGGGTCGTGCGGCATCCATTTCGCCAACGCCACCTTCTGCTGGTTGCCGCCGGAGAGAGCCTGCGCCGCTCGGGCGAGATCGCCCTTGATGCCGAGCTGGGCGGCAAGGCCTCTGGCAGTCTCGCGTTCGGCCCGGCGGCTGCGCAGCTTCAGCGCCGGCAGCCTGGCGAAGGTGGGCAGCATCATGTTGGTGATGATGGGATGGATCAGGTGCAGGCCTTCGCGCTTGCGATCGGCCGGCACATAGGCGAGGCCAAGCGCATTGGCTTTCGGCACGCCGCCGGGCAGCCCCGGGACGCCGTTAACGCTCGCCGATACGGTCCTGGCTGGAATCGCGCCGTAAAGWCCGAGCAGCAGATCYTCCTGSCCCTGCCCGACYAGGCCGCCRATGCCSAGCACYTCGCCCGTCCTGATGTCGAGATCGACGTCGCGCATCAGGCCGGCCGAAAAATTGCGGACGGAAATGGCGTCGGCCGGAGATTTTAAAGTCTGCCATTGCGGAAAGAGATCGCCGGGGTCACGGCCGACCATCAGGCGCACCAGCCCGGCGGCGTCGGTTCCCGCCAGCGAGCGGTCCGCCGTGCAGATGCCATCCTTGAGGACGGTGACATGCTGGCACAGCGCCATCACTTCGTTCAACCGATGCGAGATGTAGAGAACGGCGATGCCTTCGCCGCGCAGCCGTTCCAGCAGGTCGGTCAGGATTTTCGTCTCCGTCGACGACAGCGACGAAGTGGGTTCGTCGAGGATGAGCACGCGCGGCTTGCGGTAAAGCGCCTTGGCAATCTCGACCATCTGCCGGCGGCCGAGTGACAGATGCCCGACGGGCGTAGACAGCGGCTCGTGCAGCCCAACCAGTTCGCATGCCGCCCTGGCCCGGGCGGCAAGCGCGGTATAGTCGATCAGGCCGAACCGCCTGGGATAGGCGCCGAGGCCAATGTTTTCGGCAATGGACAGGCTGGCCGTCAGGCTGAGCTCCTGCTGCACGACGGCAATGCCTGCCTGCCGGGCAAGCGCCGGCGTCATGCGCGACACGGCGCGCCCCTCGACTTCGATCGCCCCGCCGTCCGCGCGCAGAGCGCCGGACAGCAGGTTGATCAGCGTCGACTTTCCCGCGCCGTTCTCGCCGAGCAGCGCATGCACGCGGCCCGGCTGGAGAGCGATGGAGACGTCGCGCAGGACGGGGTTGCCGAAGAACGACTTCGACACCCCCCGCGCCGCGAGCAGCGGAGCCGTGGTCATCAATGCTAAAACCCTTCAGGCTTATTTCCGGGCCAGCAGCTTCTTGAACAGCTCCTCATCGTAGGGCGAATAGATGTAACCGTCAGCCGGGAAATCCTTCGCACGGGCGAGATATTCGTCGATGTTGGAATTGTCGATGACCGGCAGCGGGATCTTGATGAAAGCCGGCACATCCTTGCCTTCCAACGCCTGGACGGCGGTATAGGCGGCGAAGGCGCCGAGCCAGTTCGGCTGCATCGTCGCCCAGCTCTTCAAGCCCTTGTCCTTCCACAGTTCGAGGAACTGGCGCGCGTTCTCGCCGGTGATCGGCACCTGTTCGCGGCCCTGCTTGTCGAGGGCGAGCACGGCACCCGCCGACAGCGCGCCGCCGAGCGACAGGATGCCGTCGATCTCGGGATTGGCGAAGAGCAGGCTGGTCACGGCTTCCTGGGCAGGCGCGACATTGTAGGGCGTGTTGGTCTCGGCMAGCACCKTSACATCGGGATGGGCTTTTAGCTCGGCATCCGCACCCTTGCGCCGGTCGTCGCTGACCGAAACGCCKGCCGGGCCRTTGAGGATSAGGATCTTGCCCTTGCCGCCGATGGCGTCGATCAGGAAYTTGGCCGCYTGGTCGCCCCACTGSGAGGARTCGGTGTTGACCTTGGCGGTCACCTTGTCGGTGTCGACGAGGCTGTCGAAATTGATTATGGCGATGCCCTTGGCGCAAGCGTCGGCGAGCACGCGCGCCGGTGCTGTCGACGAGCCGGCGATCAGGATGATGGCGTCGACATTGGAATCGATCATCGACTGGATCTGCTGGATCTGCACATTGGCGTCACCCTGGGCGTCGGTAACGACGAGCTTGTCGACCAGGCCCTGCTTCTTCAGCGTCTCGACCTCGGCTTCGATCGTGCCCTGCGTCTGCTTCATCCAGGTCGGCACCGAATAGATGTTGGCCCAGCCGATCGTGTAGGGGGCCTTGCGGTCGCCCTTGATGCAGTTGGCGGCGGCATTGGCCTGCGAGCCCGCGCCCAGGCTCAGCACGAGACCGAGGCAAAGGGCGCTGGCGGATGCGAAAAACGACGATTTCATCATGACTCTTCCCTTCTGAGGTTATGTCCGGACGTGCGGGGTCGGGACGAGCAAACCCGTCGGTTGCCGGGCTCGGAAACCGTCTGTTTTTCGTCAGGACTTTCTGCGTCAGGCTCGTTAGTTTGTCCGATATTTCAGACATAGTGTCTGTATATCGGACAAAAGGGATGCTAGACTGAGCCTTGACATCTTTCAAGCGTCTTGAGACGAGGACCGAAATGATTTTGGACGGCTGACATGAGCGATGGCGTGGCTGATTTGATCGAGACGGACGCCGGCAAGGATGCGCGCCCCGGTGAACGGCGGCGCGGCATCGACCGCGTCATCATGCTGCTCGAGGCSCTKTTGMAGCAYCGCGCGCCGATGCGTGTCGGCGACATSGCCAAGATGATCGGCGCGCCGCGYTCGACCACCTACGAGATCGTCAACAGCCTGCTCGAGGCCGAGATGCTCGAAAATGTCGGGGCGGAAGGCTACGTCTATTTCGGCCGTTCGATGCATCTGTTCGGCTGGGCCTATTCGCATCACAACGCGCACTACCGCCGCATCATCGAGACGCTGGACCGGTTGGCCGTGGAAACCGGCGAGACCGTCCAGCTGTGCGGCCTGCGCGGCAACAAATATGTCGTGCTCGACTGCCGCGACTCGCCCGGCCCGTTCCGCATCTCGAGCGATGTCGGTGTCGAGGTGCCGATCCCGTGGACGGCATCGGGGCGGCTGCTGCTCGGCCATATGAGCGAAAAGGAACTGCGCGATTTCATCCCGCCCGGTGACTACACGCTGCCCGACGGCCGCGTCATCGCGCCGGCCGAATTCTTCGCCGACGTCGCTGCGGCACACCGGCAGGGTTACAGCGAGACCGCGGCTCTGGCCGACCGCTTCACCTGGTGCATGGCCGCGCCCATCCGCGATGGAAACGGCGCCATCAGCAAGACGCTTTGCTTCGTGCTGCCCATCGACACGCCGGAGCCGCGGCGCAACCATCTGCTCGACCTGCTGCGTGAACGCGCCCGCGCGCTGTCGCTGACCGACAGCTGAACGAGCCGCCGTCACGCCAGGATACCGTCAGCCTGCCGGACCGATCAGCTCGACTTGCTCGGCCTCAGCCCCGCTTCGGGATTTGTATGTCTTCGAGCAGAAGCGTCAGCGCCATGGCGACGAAGTAGAGCGCCGCCACCCAGATGAACATCACGTTGAAGCCACTGGAATAGTGGCCGAGCACCACGTCGCGGATCGTCGGCGGCAGGCTCGACGCCAGATGCGGGTTCAGCCCGGTCAAGCCGTCCGGCAACAAAGCTGCGGCGTCGGCCGGGAGTTCTGCCGTCTGCCGGTTCAGGGCCCAGGTCATCACCGCGCCGTTCAACGCCAGCCCCAGCGATGCTCCTATCGTCCGCGCCTGGGTGATCAGCGACGTCACCGCGCCGATGTCCTGCAGTGGTGCAGCGGCCTGGATCGCCACGATCAGCACCTGGAACTGCAGGCCCATGCTGATGCCAAACACCGCCATCATCGCCGCCAGCACCCAGATCGGCGTGTGCGACGTGATGAGGACAAAACCTATCATCAACAGCCCGCCAATCCCCATCGCCACCACCGGCATCCATTTGTAGCGACCGGTTGCGGCAATGACCCGTCCGGCCACGATCGAGATGATCATCGAGGTGATGGAAGCCGGCAGGAACAGGAAGCCGACTTCGGCCGGGCTCAAGCCCGTCAGCGTCTGCATGTAAAGCGCGAAATAGAAGAACATGCCCAGCGTCACCGATCCGGCGACCACCGACACGCCGGTGACGACGCGGACCGTCGAAATGTCGAACAGCCGCAAGGGCACGATCGGCTCCTCGGCTCGCCGCTCGACCATGATGAACGAGACGATGGCGGCGAGCGCGACTATCGGCAGCACGAAAGTGAGCAGATCCAGCCCGGCCGGGTCGAGCAGATGATAGCCCCAATAGACGATTGCCGTGGTGCCGATGGCCAGCAGCAAGCCGCCGAGATAATCGATGCGGTGCCTCTTCTCATTGAACCGGCTGCGCATGGCGAACGCCAGCACTGCCAGCACGACGATGCCGATCGGCAGATTGACCAGGAACACCCAGCGCCAGCCGAACAGGCTGGTGATATAGCCCCCGGCCAGCGGACCGAGGACCGACGACAGCGCGAACACCGCCGAACTGTAGCCTTGATATTTGGCGCGGTCGCGCGGCCCGAACAGTTCGCCGATCATGGCGAAGGCCGAGACCATCAGGCCGCCGCCGCCAAGACCTTGCAGGACACGCGCCGCGATCAGGCTCTCCATCGACCATGCCATGCCGCAGACCAGCGACCCCATCAGGAACAAGGTGATCGCCGTCAACACCACGTTCTTGCGGCCATACATGTCGCCGAGCTTGCCGTAGAAGGGCGAGACGGCGGCCGTCGACAGCAGATAGGCGGCGCCGACCCAGCCGAACAGGTGCAGATTGCCCAATTCGCCGGCAATGGTCGGCAAGGCGGTGACAACGATCTGCATGTCGATGGTGGCCATGAACATGGCGATCAGCGCGCCGAAATAGACGATCAATGTCGTCAAGTCGGGTCCGGCTTCGGCCTCTAACGGCGCTGCATCTGGAAGGGTCGAGTCGAGGCTCATTGCTATCTCCGTAGACTGGGCGCGGTTTATGTGCCCAGGGCAGATATATGTCAATATCAAATATATGCTAGTAGCACATAGTTGACGCCAGCATATATTTTTGCTAGCGCGCTGGGGTATGAGCAGCAACCATACCGAGCCAGGAAATCCGGACCGATTTTCCTCCTTGTGTCAAACACAGGGTGATCAGGACCTCGCAGACCTGGCGCGCAGCAGTGGCCTGTCCGAAGCGGCAGCCGACGCCGTCGCCGCCATCGATGCGGTGATGACCAAGGTGCGCCGCTCGATCCAGCGCCGGGACTTCGGCCGTTTGATCCTGGCCCGCATCGATCCCTCGCTGGAAGTAAGCCATCTCGATGCGATCATCGCACTCAGCGCCGGCGTCGGCGACACCTCACGCGACGAGGTGACGGTCGGCATCATCGCCGAGCGCATGGGGATCGACCCCTCCCGCGCCAGCCGCATCTCTGCCGACCTCGTTGAGCGCGGCTACGCCGTCCGCGTCGCATCGCAACTCGATGCCCGGCGCATTTGCCTCAAACTCACCACCAGGAGCGAACGCCTGGTGACGGCGGTGCGTCAGACCAAATGGCGGATTTTCGCCGGATCACTGGCGCAATGGGATGAACAGGAATTGGTGACATTCGCCACCCTGTTGGAACGCTTCGCGGGTTGGGCCACGGACGAAGCGGAGATGCGCAAGTCGGCGGATGCGGTCAAGCAGATGATGGACGAGACGGAACCGGTGTAGATATCCGTGACGCTCCCATTTTTACCCAGCAGTTTACTACCCCTCCACCACCTACCCTGTGGATAGACCCTAAACATCGCCATCATTCCCGACATCGGCCTGCAAGAAGCCCTAGAGTAAAAGCCTAGGGGAATCGGGTGGATGTCGAGCAAGCCTAGTCATTGCGTCGTGTTGTGCACGCTGCTGGCTGTTGCCGGCTGCACGTCTTCGCCGGGCAAGGATTTTTTCACCGAGACCATCGACAGCCTGCATGCCAAGAACTCGCCGCTGCGGGCGGGCTATACCGGGCCGRCCACCGTCACCTCGGCGCAGAGTGCCGCACAGCGCTTCAACGGCGCGCAGTATCAGGGGTCGGGCCAGTTCGTGTCGTCGGGCGCGCCCGTCACCAAGGTGACGAGCGACGGCGCCGGCAAGTTCGAGCTCAATCTGGTCAATGCGCCTATCGCCGACGCGGCCAAGGCGGTGCTGGGTGACGCGCTGCACCTCAACTACATCGTCGACCCGCGCGTGCAAGGCACGGTGACGCTGCAGACCTCGCAGCCGGTGTCGCAGGACGCGCTGGTCGACATCCTGCAATCGGCGCTGGCGGTGAACGCCGCCGGCATCACCAGCCGCGGCGGCACCTACCAGATCGTGCCGCTGTCCGAGATCATGGCCTCGACGCCGCCGGTCAGCGTGCCGTCGACCTCGCCGTCCGGCCCCGGCGTCAAGGTGCAGGTGCTGCAGCTGCAATTCATCGCCGCCGACGAGATGAAGACCATTCTCGAACCGATCACCCGCCAGGGCTCGGTGCTGCGCGTCGATTCCACCCGCAACATCATCACCGTCGCCGGCAGCGACAGCGACCTCAATGCCATCCGCGAAGCAGTTTCGGTGTTCGATGTCGACTGGATGCGCGGCATGTCGGTGGCACTGCATCCGCTGAAGACCTCCAAGCCGGAAGCGGTCGCCGCCGAGCTCGATTCGATCTTCGGCACCAAGGAGGGGCCGGGCGCCAAGCTCATCCAGTTCATCCCCAACGACCGGCTGAACTCGGTGCTGGTGATCACCTCGCGCCCGGCCTATCTGGCGCGCGCCTCGACCTGGATCAACAAGCTCGACAGGCTGGCCGAGACCAATGAGAACCAGCTTTTCGTCTATCAGATCCAGAACCGTCCGGCCAAGGAACTGGCCGCGGTGCTGAGCTCGGTTCTCGGCACCACGGTGAAGACCGAAGGCGAATCCGGCGGCTCGAACGTGTCGCCCGACCAGACGCCGATCGCCATGCAGTCGGATGGCGTGACGCCGGCACCGTTGACGGGTCCCTCGCCTTCGCTGCCCTTGCAGGACGGGCAGCCGCCCGCGCATGCCACGGTCGTCGCCGATATCGAAAACAACGCGCTGCTGATCCAGACCACCGCGCGCGACTATGAACGCATCGAGCAGATCCTGGCCAAGGTCGACGTGCTGCCGACGCAAGTCATGCTGGAAGCCGTCATCGCCGAGGTGACGCTCAATGACGATTTGAAATACGGCCTGCGCTGGTTCTTCGAGAATGGCGGCATGAAGATCTCGCTGTCGGACGTAGCAAAGGGAGCGGCTGCGGCGGCACTCCCCGGATTCAACTGGAGCTACGCGACCGATAATATCCAGGTGACGCTGAACGCGCTGTCCAGCATCACCGACGTCAATGTCATCTCGGCCCCGACCATCATGGCACTCAACAACCAGAAAGCGGTCTTGCAGGTCGGCGACCAGGTGCCGATCGCCACGCGGCAAGTGGTGGACCAGACGCTCGGCAGTTCGCCGGTCGTCTCCGTCGAGATGAAGGACACCGGCGTCATCCTGACGGTGACGCCACGCATCAATGCTGCCGGCAGGGTCATGCTCGACATCGAGCAGGAGGTCAGCAATGTGACGAAGACGACCAGCTCCGGCATCGATTCCCCGACCATCCAGCAGCGCAAGATCCAGACGCGGGTGCTGGTCAATGACGGTGAAAGCCTGGCGCTGGGCGGCCTGATCCAGTCGCGCAACAATGTCGACCGCACCCAGGTGCCCATCCTCGGCGACATCCCGATTATCGGCAATGCGTTCAAGCAGAAGACGGACAGCATTGGACGCACCGAACTGATCATCTTCATCCGGCCGCGCGTGGTGCGCGACATCAACGAAGCCCGCGAAGTGACCGATGAATTCCGCGGCAAGATCAGCCTGCAGACGCCGATCCAGAAGCGGCGCGGCGGCACCAAGCTGCAGCAGGATCTGAAGAGGCTGGCGTATTGACGATGGCTGCGCACCCTTCTCTCGTGCTGGCTGCGACGATCGCCCTGACGGCCATTCTCTGCGCCATTGCGATCGCCGATTTCCGCCGGCAGATCATCCCGGACGGGCTCAATTTGGCGCTGGCCGGCATCGGCCTTTCCTATCAGGCGGCGGCGGACGCCGCCGGTCTGCCGATGCACCTGCTGTTCGCCGCAGTGACTTTCACCGCTGCCTGGCTGCTGCGGCGCGGCCATTTTCTGTTGACCGGCCGGATCGGACTCGGCCTCGGCGACGTCAAGATGCTGGCGGCCGCTTCATGCTGGATCAGCCCGCTGCTGCTGCCGGTGCTGCTGTTCATCGCCAGCGCCAGCGCTCTTTTGTTCGTCGGCGGACTGGTGGTGGCGACAGGGCCGGCGGCAGCGCGGGCGCGCGTCGCCTTCGGCCCGTTTATCGCCATCGGCCTCGGCTCAAGCTGGGCGCTGGAGCAATTTGCAGGTCTGGACATGGGACTGCTCTGATGATGCGCCTTCTTCAACCCTCCGAAAGACTTCAATCTTCCGAAGAATCGCGCCGCAAACGTGATGATAGCGAAAGCGGCTTCACGCTGGTCGAACTGCTGGTGGTACTCGCCATCATCGCGCTGATCGCCACGCTCGCGGCACCGCAGGTGCTGCGCTATCTCGGCGCGGCCAGGACCAATGCGGCCAAGGCGCAAATCCGAAACATCGAAAGCGCGCTCGAGCTCTACTATATCGACAATGCGAAATATCCGACCGGTGAAGAGGGGCTCAATGCCCTGGTCGCGCAGCCGGCCGGCGAGGCGCGCTGGAACGGGCCGTATCTCAAGGGAAGCACCGGCCTGAAGGATCCGTGGGGCAGGCCTTACACCTACGAAGTGAAGGCCGATGCCAGCGGCGTGGTCATCCGCACCCTTGGCAAGGACGGCAAGCCCGACGGAACCGGAGAAGACCAGGACGTCAGCAACTGACGGCAATCGGAACTCCGCCGGCGGATCGGTGCTCAATTCGTGCGCGGCACCTGGGCATTCGCCAGATCGAGGCGGGCAAAACCGCGCGATGAATAGGCCGCACCATCGCGCACAACCGAGACGGTGAACCGCACGGCGGCAGGCAGCCGCCGTGGCGCATTCCAACCCGGCAGCCAGGATGGCGATGCCTGCGTGCTGTCGAGATACTCGAATTTCATCGCGCTCACGCCGCCGATCAGCCGCACCGGTTCGCTCGATATCGAGGCACCGGGTTTGCTGCCGCGCCGCGTCTTCTGGACGATGGCCAGAGCGCCTCCCGACTGGCCGCCCAGCGACACGACAATCTCGCGCAGTGCCGAGGATTTGAAGCCGATCGCCTGAACCGCATTGAACTCGATCCGGGCGCCGTCGCCGCTGAGATAAAGCACCTGGTCCGGCGACGATTTCGACAGAGGCAAAGGTTCGGCGTGGCTGATCGCCGTCTCGAGGAACCGCGATGCGGCGTCGACCTCCATCTGGAACTCGGTTGCCTTTTCGATGCGCATCATCGTTCGCGCCTGGCCGAGAAAGACCATCATCAGCGATGAGATGACGCCGATGAGCGCCAGCCCCACCAGCACGTCGATGAGCGCAAACCC
>NZ_JBFUGJ010000175.1:0-12246 GCF_056402975.1 Mesorhizobium sp. P3_A9
CCGCAGTCCGGCTCCACGAGGCCGAACCGCCGCCCGAAATTCCAAACCAGACACAAGAACTCACGAATACGGGCGATATTCCCGCAATCCCGCTCTCATCCGCGCTCTGCTGCAATTACACAACAGGCCCCTTGTGGGAGAAGGTGGCCGAGCGAAGCTCGGTCGGATGAGGGGTGCTCCAGGGAACGCCACCGTCTCACTCCGCTGGAGCACCCCTCAACCGTCTCGGCGCTGCGCGCCGATCCACCTTCTCCCACAGGGGGAGAAGGAAAAAAGGCGCTACTTCCCCGGCCGCCCTGTCTTGCCTGGCCGGCGCTTTTCGCGACGGGCGTCGCCTGGATCCTCGTAAGAGCCGATGCCGGCGCGCTGGCGGACGATTGGTTTGCCGTCGCGTTCTTGCGCGCCCCCCTCTGTCCTGCCGGACATCTCCCCCACGAGGGGGGAGATTGGCTGGGGCTTGGCCGGTACTTTTCCCTCGACCGGCTTTTCCGTGCGTCGCACCGTCATCTCGTCCAGCGAATTCTTCTTGAACAGCGGTTTGGTGGCGTCGCCTGGAATGCCAAAGTCGGAGCCATGCGCTTCTTCCGCCGACTGTTTCTTGAACAGCGAGCGCGACTCGGCACCGGCCGGCGTCGGCATGTCGGTGCCGGGACCCATGTCGTCGATTGAGGGTTTGGAAAACAGCGGCTTCTTCACGGGCACGGCGCCGTCGGCGCCCATCTCGTCAAGGGCCGGCTTGCGGAAGAGGTTGGACCGGGCAGCCCTGGCGGCCTCTTCGGCGGCACGGGCTTCGTCGAGCTTGCGGAAACGYTCCTGTTCCTCTGAAGTACGGTGTTTGGCCACGCCCTTGTTGTGCTTGCCCTTTTCGCGGCCCGAAACCGGGCTTTCCATRTCGGCRTATTTGGCCAGCGGRTCTTCGGAGATGGASAGTTCCATCTCGCGCAGGCGCTTGATCTCGTCGCGGATGCGSGCYGCCTTCTCGAAATCGAGATTGGCGGCGGCGTCGCGCATCTGTTTCTCCATCGCGTCGAGATGGGCCTTGAGGTTGTTGCCCATCATGGCGCCGGCGCTGTCGGTGAACTGCGAGATGTCGGCGCGGACATGGTCCTTCTCGTAGACCGAGTCCAGAATGTCGGAGATGCGCGACTTGACCGATTCCGGCGTGATGCCGTTGGCGGCGTTCCACTCCATCTGCTTTTCGCGGCGGCGGCTGGTTTCGGCCATCGCCCGTTCCATCGAGCCGGTGACCTGGTCGGCATAGAGGATGACCTTGCCGTCGACATTGCGGGCGGCACGGCCAATGGTCTGGATCAGCGACGTCTCCGAGCGCAAAAAGCCTTCCTTGTCGGCGTCGAGAATGGCGACGAAGCCGCATTCGGGAATGTCGAGCCCTTCGCGCAACAGGTTGATGCCGACCAGCACGTCGAAAGCGCCGAGGCGCAGATCGCGCAGGATTTCGATGCGCTCCAGCGTGTCGATGTCGGAGTGCATGTAGCGCACGCGCACGCCCTGYTCGTGCAGRTATTCGGTCAGGTCCTCGGCCATGCGCTTGGTCAGCACGGTGACCAGCGTGCGGTAGCCGGCCTTGGTGGTGTCGCGGATCTCGCCGACGACATCGTCGACCTGGCTCTTCGCCGGGCGCACCTCGACCGGCGGGTCGATCAGGCCGGTAGGGCGGATGACCTGTTCGGCGAAGACACCGCCGGCCTGTTCCATTTCCCAGCCGCCGGGGGTCGCCGAGACGGCGACGGAGAGCGGACGCATGGCGTCCCATTCCTCGAAGCGTAGCGGCCGGTTGTCCATGCAGGAGGGCAGGCGGAAGCCGTACTCGGCCAGCGTCGCCTTGCGCCTGAAGTCGCCGCGATACATGCCGCCGATCTGCGGCACGGTGACGTGGCTTTCGTCGATGAAGACCAGCGCATTGTCGGGAATGTATTCGAACAAGGTCGGCGGCGGATCGCCGGGCTGGCGCCCGGTCAGATAGCGCGAATAGTTCTCGATGCCGGCGCAGGAGCCGGTGGCTTCCAGCATCTCCAGATCGAAGCGGCAGCGCTGTTCCAGCCGCTGAGCTTCCAGCAGGCGGCCGGCGCGCTCCAGTTCGACCAAGCGGTGCTTGAGCTCTTCCTTGATCGACTTGATCGCCTGGTTCAGCGTCGGGCGCGGCGTCACATAGTGCGAATTGGCGTAGATCTTGACGCTTTTCAGTTCGCCGGTCTTCTGGCCGGTGAGCGGGTCGAACTCGGTGATCTGTTCGATCTCGTCGCCGAACATCGAGATGCGCCAGGCGCGGTCTTCCAGGTGGGCCGGAAATATCTCGATCGTGTCGCCGCGCACGCGGAACGAACCGCGGACGAAATTGATGTCCTGGCGCTTGTATTGCTGGGCGACGAGGTCGGCGAGCAGCGCGCGCTGGTCGAGCCGGTCGCCGATCTGCATCTGGAAGGTCATCGCCGTATAGGTCTCGACCGAGCCGATACCGTAGATGCAGGACACCGAGGCGACGATGATGACGTCGTCGCGCTCGAGCAGCGAGCGCGTCGCCGAATGGCGCATGCGGTCGATCTGYTCGTTGATCGAGGATTCCTTCTCGATGAAGGTGTCGGTGCGCGGRACGTAGGCTTCCGGCTGGTAATARTCGTAGTAGGAGACGAAATACTCGACGGCGTTGTCSGGGAAGAATTTCTTGAACTCGGAATAGAGCTGCGCGGC
Organism: Mesorhizobium sp. P3_A9; assembly: GCF_056402975.1. Lineage (NCBI taxonomy): Bacteria > Pseudomonadati > Pseudomonadota > Alphaproteobacteria > Hyphomicrobiales > Phyllobacteriaceae > Mesorhizobium > Mesorhizobium sp. P3_A9. Next base: position 2,710 of record NZ_JBFUGJ010000175.1, read on the forward strand.
AAGCGTCTTGTTGGGCGCCAGGATCAAGGCAGGGCGCTGCGTTTCCTCGATCACCTTGGCCATGGTGAAGGTTTTGCCCGAGCCAGTGACGCCGAGCAGCACCTGGGTGCGGTCGTTGTTATCGACGCCTTCGACCAGATCCTTGATGGCAGTCGGCTGGTCGCCGGCCGGCTCGAAGTCCGACACCATCTTGATGGCGATGCCGCCTTCGGATTTTTCCGGCCGGGCAGGGCGGTGCGGCGTCCACAGCACGCCATCCTTGTGCAGCGGATTGCCGGATTCGATCAGTGCCGAGAGAGCCGCGACCGTGGCGGTGACGCTGCTCGAGGCCATTGTCTCGGCGTCTTCCAGCGAGATATCGAGGCCTGCGACCGGATTGAGGCCGGCCGCTGTCCGCTCCCTGGCCGTTGCCGCGCCACCCATCGAAGTGCCGCGCGAACTGCGACCCGGAGCGGCGGAGCGCTCAGGAATCTTCTTCGACGGTTTTGGCGATTTGCCGCCGTCGCCCTTGCCGGTCTGGCGGCCTTCCTTCTCGGCYTCCTGCTCGATCTGCTCGGCCCAGTCGGCGATCGAGCCGGTCAGCGGCGTGCCCGACAGTTCAGGCTGCGGCATCTCGGCGAAGCCACCTCTGTGCAGCGGCTCCGAGGCGTCGAGGAAATCGGTCAGCGGGCTGCGCCGCTTCGGTGCGGCGCGTTCGTCATTCGCCGTCGGCGGCGTTCTCTTGTCGGGGGATTTGGCCATGTTCCGAATATGGTGAGTCTTGGCCAAAATGGAAAGAGAGGGATGAGGCGACGCGCATGCCCGGATGCGGCTCCTGACAGAAGGCTGTCAGGAGGAAGTCAGGTATCAGGGGATGCCTGCCTGTCGCAGTCAGGCGCCGCGTGCGTTGTCGGTCGCCACCTGGGTCGGCGATCCATTCAGGCGCGGCACGACGACGAGGCGGGTGACCTTGCCCTTCTTGAAGGCGGCCAGGAAGCGGGCATAGTCCCGGAAGACGACGCAGCCATTGGATTCGGCGCGGCCGCCGCGCAGCATGTAGGTGTGGGCAAGCAGGCCGTCGCGGTTGTACTTGTTGCCGCCGCCGACGGGGGTCAGGCGCAGGGCCTCGACGCCATGGAAGCGCGATTCACGCAGCGACAGATTGTAGGTGTTGGGCGGCGTCGGCCCACGATCCTTCACATGGACATAGCGCGGCTGGTCGACCATGGCGCCGAGGCCGGAATGCGCCTCGAGCCGCTGGCCGTCCGGCATGTAGACGGTCTTGGCGCTAATGTCATAGACGGCGACGCCGTGGCCGGCTCCGCTTCCGGGGTTCGGTCCGTTGAACAGGTTCCTGAACGCCTGGCCAAGGCCGCCCGAGGGCGTGTCCGGCTTGGCATAGGCCAGCACATCGCCGCCATCGCGGCCTTGCCGGGTCGGCTGCCTGGCTTGCTGGACCGGCTTTGCCTGTGGCGCCGGCTTCTGCTGGGCGATCTTGGGTTGGGTGATCTTGGGCTGCGGCGCCGGCTTGTCCTGCTCCACGGCCTTGGGTTGCGGCGCATCGTATTGCGGCCGACGGGTCGGCAGCGGCACGTCGTCGGTGAGCGCATCCGGCAGCGACGCTGCGTCGCCGGGCTGTTGCTGCTGGGTCTCGACAGGTGCAACCGCGACATCGGCCGAGGATTCGGTCATCGGCAGCGGCGAGGCGAAGGCCTCGTCCTCGACCGGCATCGACTCGACGAGGGCCAGCGCCAGTTGCGCATTGTCAGGCGTCTGCGACTGGGCAAAGCCCTGCGGCGCCGGCGCGGTCTGGACCACGGTATCGGCACGGGCGAAACGCTCTGCCGCAGGGGCAGGCATGTCGTTGGACAGGCTGGCCATGACCTGGACAGACGGTACCAGCGACGCCTCGGTGATCTGCGCGCCGATGCTGGAAATCACGGGGCGCGCGTCGGCCACGGCAAGAGGCTTGCCGGCGGAAACAGGCTTGCCGGCGCCGGCAAAGGCAGCGGCGAGCTTGGTTGGCGACAGCGACGCTTCCATGCGTTCGAAGCGCTCCTGCGCCTTCGACTCTAGGATTCGCTGTTCCGGCTTCGCATGTGCAACGAGGCGCGCGGATTTTTCCGCCAGCGGGCTCACACTGGCCAGCTTGAAGCAGCTGGCGCCGCATTGCACGGCATGGTCATGCAGCGCCTGCGCCCCGCCATGGGCATTGGCCAGCACGAATGGCGCTGAGGATCTGAGGAAATGCTGCTTCAGCGGATCGGCCATCGCCAGTGAGCCCGGCATGGCCAGCGTCTGCGGCAGGCCGCCGCTCGACGTCGCCGACAGCGAAGCGCCGACGGAGCTGAGGCCAGCCATGGTGCCGATCAGCCACAGGCCGACAGCGGCGCTTGCACCGGGTACCGCTACCCAGCGGACGATCCGTTTCGGATTGAAGGAAGGGGCACGCTGCGCATCGACGAACTCGCCGCCTTCGCGTTGGTCCCAGATTATCTTTTGTTTACTCGACAACGCCATGCAACCAATCTTGCTCCAATCGGTTTTCCCCGTACGTGGCCTTGTCAGCCGCGACGACCATTCTGTGAGTGATCCCAGGTGGTCCCCGACGCGTTTGCCGCGTCTGTCGTTGGTTGCCGATTGTTTCAAAATATGGACAAATTTGGTTAATCAATCCCTCTCAAAACCAACGACGATATGCGGATTTGGGCCAAATGAGGCTTTGTCCACGAGCAGGAAAGTGGTGTTGTTGCCCTTCCGTCGCAGTTTTGCTGCCTGTTTTTGACGGCCGAGTCAAGCAAAACAGGCCTTGCTAATTTAAAGCAAAGGCGCTGCAGCGAGCCCTGCGGCAATGCGGCGCGCCAGTCCACGGTGCTGAAAAAGCCGATGGCATCGGCAAAACTGTTGCCCGTTTGCAACATTTTTCCGGCCCGGACACCTGCCTCCCGACGGCCATTGACTCGTTTTGGGAGGCGGTGCAATCCCGTTGAAGGGCTTGGTTTTGGGGTGGCAAAGGCCACTTTTGGAGGCTTTTTCCATGAGGCGTCGGGATTTCTTGACGCTGTCGGCGGGTGCGGCGGCGTTCTCCATTCTTCCGGCCACCGTCAGGGCTGCCTTGCCGGTGGCCTATGACCGCAACGCCGAAGTGCCGTTCAAGGACAAGAAGTCGTTCATCGACTGGATGGTGGCCAATCGCGGCGAGGATCCGAAGTTGCTGGCCGAGCGATTCGATCGCTTCCAGATCATGGTCTACAACAAGGATGTGCTGGACGACCGCAACAAGCGCGCCTTCCTTTCGACGCCGCGTGAAGAATTCGTTCTGCCGCAGAATCTGGGGCGCGCCTACGACCATGCCTTCCTTGATATCGGCTATGGCGTGACCATTTCCGGCCCGCATCTGGTCGGACGCATGACGACGGCCATTGACGTGCAGTTCGGCGAGGCCGTGCTCGAGGTCGGCACCGGTTCGGGCTACCAGTCGGCCTATCTCGCCAACCTCACCGACAAGGTGCACACGATCGAGATCATCAATCCGCTGGCGCAGCGCACGCGGCGCACCTATGACGCGCTGATCGATCGCGGCTACAGCGTGTTCGGCTCGGTCACCAGCCGCAACGCCGACGGCTATTATGGCTGGGAAAGCGTCGGCCCATTCGACAAGATCATCGTCACCTGCGGCATCGACCACATACCGCCGTCGCTGCTGCAGCAGCTCAAGCCCAATGGCGTGATGGTCATTCCGGTCGGCCCACCGGGCGCCCAGCATGTGCTCAAGGTGATCAAGCAGCAACTCGCCGACGGCACCTTCAACATCGTCCGATCGGACATCTACAATGGCAAGGTGGTGCCGTTCGTGCCGTTCACCAAGCTCGAAGGCGACCAGATCGTCGGCACGCACAACGGTTGAGTTGCCGCATCAAGGGGCCTGAATGACGGCTGTCGTATCGACCTCTCGACCAAGCATCGCCTCGCTGGAGGCACCGCGGCTCGCGCACTATCTCGCCGTCGGGCTGATCGCCGGCGCCATCATCGCGCTGCAGATCGCGGTCATGCGGGTGTTCGCTGTCGGCAGCTGGTCGCATTTCGGCTCGCTGGTGGTCAGCCTCGCCATGCTCGGCTTCTCGCTGTCCAGCGTCGTCATCTTCGCCGGCAAGGGCTGGTTCGACCGCCACTGGCAAGGTGCGGCCACCGCGGCCTTGCTGCTGATCGGTCCGCTCGCCGTCGGCGCCAACCTTGTCGCCCAGACGGTGCCGTTCAACGCCATCTTCCTGGTCTCCGACCCAGAGCAGAAATGGCGGCTGCTGGCCAATTTCCTGCTCTATCTCCTGCCGTTCCTCGCCGGCGCGTTCTTTCTCGGCATTGTCTTCCTGAAAAGCCGCACCGCCTTCGGCCGTGTCTATTTCGCCGATCTCACCGGCTCGGGGCTGGCCGGCCTCGTCGTGCTGGTGTCGCTCTATCTGTTCGCACCGGAAACCATCATCGTCGTGCCGCTGCTGCTCTGGGTCGCCGGCTCGCTGCTGTGGTTCTTCGCCTTCGGCGCGTGGAAGAGCGTTGTCGCCGGCGTGGCCGTGGCGGCGCTATCGGTCGCCGGCTACCTCATGCTGCCAGGCTGGCTCGGCATCCCGGACATCGCCGTGTCGCAGTACAAGGGCGTCGCCTACGCCCGCAACTTTCCGGACGGCAAGCGCATTTACCGCAGCGTTTCGCCGTTCGGCGATTTGCAGGTCTATGCCAGCTCCTACATGCATTTCGCGCCGGGCCTGAGCGACAATGCCGCCTTCGGCATGCCCGAAGTGCCGGCCAACACCTATGTCGGCATGTATCGTGACGGCGACGGGCCGGAAGGCATCATGCGCAATCTGGCGCCGGCCGAGCAGGTCTATTTCCGCTATCTGCCGATGCACTATCCCTATGTCATCAAGGACAAGCCGAAAACGTTTGTCGTGCAGTTTGGCGGCGGCATCTCCACGCAGGCCGCACTCAATGCCGGTTCGACCTCGGTCACCGTCGCCGAGAGCAATCCGATGACATTGCGGGCGTTCCGCGATCCGGTGCTGAAAGATGTCACCGGTGATATCCTGGCTGAGCCGCGGCTCAAGGTGATCGACTATGACGGGCGCCTGTTCCTTGCCAACACGACGGAGCGCTACGACGTCATCGACCTCAGCCTTGCCGACAGCGTCGGCCTGTCCAATCCGGGCGGCTTCGCCATCTCCGAAAAGTACGCCTACACGCATGAGGCGATGCTGAGCTACATGCACGCGCTGGCCGATGGCGGCGTGCTGTCGGTGACCTTGTGGAACAAGGAAGAGCCGCCGAAGTCGGTGCTGAAGCTCTATTCGACGATCGCCGAGGCGGCGAAAACCTTCGACCCGCAAGGCGCTGCCAACGACATCTTCGCCGTGTCGAGTTACCTGTCGACCACGACCGTGCTGTTCAAGCGCGGCGGCTTCAGCGAGGCCGAAATCAAGACGCTGCGCGACTACACCAAGTCGATGTCCTGGGAAGAGGTCTATTATCCAGGAATGGTCTATGACGGTTCGGGCGCGCAAAAGGTACTCGATGATTACCGCGCGTCGATCTTCGGCAGCGGACAGGATGCGACGCTGACGCAGCCCGCGGCCGATGCGCCTGCCGACCCGACCACGCCTGGAAATCCCGATTGCGACCCGACGGCGCCGGCCGATCCGACGCTCGATGCCTGTGCAGGTGCCGGCGGCGATGCCGGCCCACAAGTGTTGCCGGCGACGGAACTGCAGCGCATGAGCTGGCACGCGCTTTTGACCGGCGGCTGGGAAAAACTCGCCGGCGATTACGTCTTCGACGCGCGGGCGCTCAGCAACGACCAGCCCTATTTCGCCGCCTATGTGAAGGTCGCCGACCTGCCGCGCACGCTCGACCGGCTCGATTTGTTCCAGGACGATTGGGGCTATCTGCTGATCTGGGCGACGCTCGGCATCGCCTGCATCACGGCGGCATCGCTGGTGCTGCTGCCGGTCCTCTTCGGCTGGCGCATCGTGTTCTCGCGCTCCCGTGGCAAGCTCGGCACCATCCTCTATTTCGCTTGTCTCGGCCTCGGCTACATCATGGTCGAGGTCGGGCTGATCAGCCGCTTTACCGTGGCCCTGGCCAATCCGACGGTGTCGGCCTCGGTGCTGATTTCGTCGATGCTGGTGTTTTCCGGCCTCGGCAGCCTGTTTGCCGAACGCATCTTCGACCGCGCCAGGACGCTGCTGCCGGTCGTGCTGCTGGCGGTCTGCGTGCTGCTTCTGGCCTATGGCTTCTACCTGTCGCCGGTGCTCGACTGGATTGGCGCCTATCCCTATGCGGTGCGGCTGCTGCTCTGCTTCCTGTTGGTGTCGCCGCCGGCCTTCCTGATGGGCATGCCGATGGCCACCGCCATGACCTGGCTGGCGCGGCTGGGCAAGGAGCATCTGTTCGTCTGGGCCTGGGGCATCAATGGCTGTTTCTCGGTGATCGGCTCGGCCGCGGTGCCGATCGTCGCCACCAGCTTTGGCTTAAGCGCCGTGCTGCAATGGTCGGCGATCGCCTATCTCATCGCCATCCCGGCCTTTTTTGCTGTGCTGTTGCCGTCGAGGGCACCTGATATGCGGCTGGTACCGGCCTGATGGTTGACCGTCGCGCCATCGTTGCCGGATTGCTGGCCACGGCGGCGTTTCCGGTGGCGAGCCAGGGGGCGCGCTTGCACAAGGCGATATCGACCATCGTGCCGTTCAAGGCGTCACCCTTTCCCTACCGGGGCAAGCTGCCCGATGGCTCCGCGCCGTTCCTCGACGTTACTGCGGCGGATGGAAGGCACGGCCACACCTCGCCGCGCGGCGGCATCTATTGGGAGGACGAGACCTATTCCGACCGCTCGACGCTGCTGGCGGTGCCGAAAGGGTTCGATCCGGCCAAGCCGGCGGTCATCGTGGTGTTCTTCCACGGCAATGGCGCAACCTTGCAGCGCGATGTGGTCGGCCGCCAGCGGGTCGTCGCGCAGGTCGAGGCCTCCGGCGTCAACGCCGTGCTGGTGGCGCCGCAATTCGCCAGCAATGCTCAGGATTCCAGCGCCGGTAATTTCTGGACGCCGGGCTTCTTTGCCGGGTTCATGGCCGAGGCGGCGCAAGGGCTGGCGAAGCTGATCGGCGCCAAGGCGGCAAAATTCGACGCCATGCCGGTGGTGTTGGTCGCTTATAGCGGCGGCTACAACCCGGCCGCCTCCATTCTCAGGAATGGTGACATCGGCGGCCGCCTGCTCGGCGTCATCCTGCTCGACGCCGTCTTCGACGAAGCCGACATTTTTGCGACCTGGATCGTGCAGCACAGGAAGAGTTTCTTTGTCAGCACCTATGGCAAATCCTCGGCCTCCGGCAATGGCGAGATCCGGCAGTTGCTGGCGGGCCAGGGCATCAACGCCAGTTCCGACCCGCCGCGCCGCCTCGAAGCTGGCACCATCGCCTTCCTCGCCTCTGACGCCGCCCATGATACGTTCGTCACGCGAGCTTTTGTCGGCAATCCGCTGCAGTGGCTGCTGGCGCGCGTGCATGGCTTTCCCCGTTAGAACATGTTTGCATTGGCGCGATTGATGGGCAGCGTCCTAAGCTAGATTGTTTCGTACGAGAAAAACTCACGAGGCTGAGTGATGGTTGCGGTGGTCGGAGATCGAACGTCCTTTGCGATCGAAAGTGCAATCACGCAGGCATTTCCCAACCTTGCGCAACGCGCGTTGGGATACTTCGTCATTCACATACAAGGGAAGGCGTATGGCGTTCAGGAACCTGATGCCTCGATGTTGGGCTGCTCCTTCGACGCGGTAAATGATCGTCTGCGGCGACGCGGATCGCATCAAGTTCCGTTTCTATCGACCATAGACGCGTCGCTGATTGCCGAGGCGTATCTTGATGCCTGGTATAGGCAAACCGCTCGCGTTGATTATTTCGGGCTGCCGGCTGCTGATTTCACCGAAATTCTCTATGGGAACGCGATCGTATGGGCTCCGGATGGTGATGAGGCATTCGATGACGGCAGCCATATTCTCCAATTCGACGTCGGCAACAAGGTTCGCCTCATCGCTTTCGCACATGCGGAATCTCCCGAGGATGTCGGCGGCACGGTTGTGGAGGAATGGCTCGACGACGAGGTTTTCTACAGCGTTCTCTCTCGTTGGAGCGAGCAGTTCGCTGCCGAGTGGGCGAATAAATCAAGTGAAAATAGTGCGGCCTCGGTATCGGACTGATTGATGGACGTGGCGTTGACCTGACACGGATTCACTGAGGCAAGGCGCCATCAACTCCGATATCGGCAATGGCAGCCAGTTCTGCGGCGACCGCGGCGGCTCGGCGCGCCTTTGGACCATGTTCAGGCCAGACGAAACGGCGCTTGATGGTCAGTGCCGGCACGTCGCGGGCGATCTCGACGAGATGGCCGGGCTCGAGATGGCGCCGCAGCACCAGTTCGCTGGCCAGCAAGGCGCCCATGCCGGCAATCGCCGCTTGTGCCGCGACGATCGTCAGGCCGAAACGTGGACCCTGGTCGATACCTTTCGGCTGGCGGCCTGCGGCGGCGAACCAGTCGCGCCAGGCGGGATAGACATCGTCGCCCATCGTCGGGTCGATGTGCAGCAGCGGCATGCTGTCCATCACTTCGGCCGCATCGGGCCTGGCATGGCCGCGAACCAAGGCCGGCGCACAGGCCGGGATAACCCGTTCGGTGAAGAGGTCGAGCGATGCGAGGTCCGGGGCGGCACCCCTGCGATAGCTGATGGCAAGGTCGACACCTTCCTCCAGCATGGCGTCGAGTGCGACCGAGGCGACGATGCGGATTTCGAGTTTGCCCAGCGCCGTCCGCACCCGGCTGAGCCGGGGTGCGAGCCAAAGCGAGGCGAAGGAGGGATCGGCCGAAATGGTGAAGGTTTCGGCTCTACGCTCGAAACGCAGCCGGCGCATGCCGGAGGCCAGTGCGTCGAAGCCGCGGTCGATGTCGGGCAAGGCGGCCTCGGCGGCGCGGGTGAGCACAATGCCATTGCCCTCGCGTCGGACCAGCTTGACGCCGAGCCGCTCTTCCAACTGGCGGATCTGATGGCCGATGGCCCCGGGCGTGACGCCCAATTCCTCGGCGGCGCGCGTCAGGCTGCCGGCCCTGGCGGCAGCCACCAGCGCTCGTAAACCGGAAAGCGGCAAGTCCCTCAACGTCGTCATGTTTTGAATTTACCTCAAAACTTGGGGAAAGAAACTCGTTTGAATATGGACTATTCGGTGCCCTAGGCTGGTCGAATAAATTCAACCGCAGGGGATGCCAGATGCTCGACACGCCAAAGCATGCAAGCCAGCCAAGCGACGCTGCCTTACAAGCGGTGCCGATCCGCGCAATGCGCGCTGAGGGCGGTCGCGTCGCAGTCGAGTTGGCGGACGGCCGCTCGGCAAGGTTCTCGACGCGCTGGCTGCGGCTGGCCTGCGAATGCGAGCAGTGTGGCGATACCGCCTCAGGCAAGAGGTGGCTGACGCCGGCCGATGTCGATAAGGCCATCCATGCCGAAAGCTTCGACGTCTCCACGCC
>NZ_JBFUGJ010000176.1:0-12179 GCF_056402975.1 Mesorhizobium sp. P3_A9
CTGTTCGGGTTCACAAAAGAAGGCGGTCGGGCCCCAGCTCATCCACGGTTTAGGCCACCTGAGGGGCGACGGGCTCTCGACCACCGCCACGGATCAGGCAAGCACCTGGTCCGTGGCACCCTCAACAATGCACGATTCCAAACACACAAGGGGTGTTCCAGGGAACACTGACGCCTCACTCCGCTGGAACACCCCTCAACCGTCTCGGCGCTGCGCGCCGATCCACCTTCTCCCACAAGGGGAGAAGGGAAGGGGTGCCCTCACAGCGCCTTCACCGCCACCTTTACCGGCTGCTCAATCTCGAGCGGGTTGCGCAGCGGCAGGCCGAAATCCCCGGCCTCGATCTCGAACACATCGCCGGCCTCGGTCTTGACGCCATCGGCGAAGGACAGTGTCGCCGTACCGAACATATGCACGTGCACGTCGCCCGGCTGGCGGAACGCCGAATATTTGAAGTGATGGTGTTCGAGATTGGCGATGGTGTGCGACATGTTCGCTTCGCCCGACAGGAACGGCTTTTCCCACAGCGTGTTGCCATTACGCACGATGCGCGACGTGCCGCGGATGTCGGAAGGCAGGTCGCCGATCAGGATCTCCGGTCCGAACGAGGCATTGCGCAGCTTGGAATGGGCAAGAAAGAGATAATTCACGCGCTCGGTCACATGGTCGGAAAATTCGTTCGACAGCGTGAAGCCGACGCGGAAGGGTGCGCCATCATCGCCGATGACATAGATGCCGGCGACCTCGGGTTCCTCGCCGGCGTCCTTGGCGAAGGCCGGTGACAGGAGTGCGGCACCTGGCGCCACGGCCATCGTGCCATTGCCCTTGTAGAACCATTCCGGCTGCACGCCGACCTGGCCTTTGGCCGGCTTGCCGCCCTCCAGCCCCATGCGGAACATCTTCATGGAATCGGTGAGTTGCTCCTCGCCATCGGTGCTGAGCTTCTTGTGCATGGAATCGCGCGTCGCSGCYGAWCCSAGRTGGGTKAGYCCGGTGCCGGTSAGATGCAGATGCGCCGGATCGGGRTGRTTGATCGGCGACAACAGCCGCCCCTTCTTGTAGGCGGCATCGAGATCGACCATCTCGCCAAGTCCCTTGCGCTCGATCAGCGCGACGAGGCCGACGCCGGTGCGGGCAGCCYCCATCGCCAGCGAGTAGACACTGCGGGCGCCGTTGATGATCCGGGTCTTGCCGCCATTGCGGGCAACGACGCGGATGGTCTCGGCGTCGTCGAGAATCTGCGAGATCAGCATGATCAATCCTCTCTCATGTGTCTTGGCCTGGTTGCCTCTTGGCAAACCTTGACCTGCGCGGCTCGGACCTCGCCGCGCCACGGGTGAAATTCTTCGTCCGGATTGCGGTCGCGGGCTTGATCCCCGGGGGGACTTCTTGATGCCGGCGGGTTGCCGGCAGCATCGCGATCTAGACCCGTATGCCTTCCTCGTTGCTTCGCCGGCCTGTTAGGCCTTGTTCTTGTTGTAGACGTCGAAGAYCACGGCGCCGAGCAGCACCAGGCCTTTGACCACCTGTTGCCAGTCGACATTGACGCCCATGATCGACATGCCGTTGTTCATGACACCCATGATGAAGCCGCCGACCACCGCGCCGATGACCTGGCCGACGCCGCCCATCGCCGAGGCGCCGCCGATGAAGACGGCGGCGATGACGTCGAGCTCGGAGCCGAGGCCCGCGGCCGGCACCGCCTGACCGAGACGTGCCGCGATGATCAGGCCGCCGAGCGCCGACAGCACGCCCATGTTGATGAACACCATCAGCGTCAGCCGCTCGGTGTTGATGCCCGACAGCTGTGCCGCCTTGGGGTTGCCGCCCATGGCGTAGATGCGGCGGCCGATGGTCATGCGCTTGGTGACGAAGACGAACAGCGTGATCAGCACGCCCATGACCAGCAGCACCACCGGCAGGCCACGGTAGCTGGCGAACTCATAGACCAGGAACAGCGCCAGCGCGCTGGCGACCAGCGTCTTGATGACGAACAACGTGAAGGGCTCGGCCTCATAGCCGTGGCGTTCGCGCTTGCGCCGGGTGCGGACTCCGAAATAGGCATAGGCCAGCACGGCGATCAGCCCCAGCACGACCGTCGTCATGTGCAGGGTGACGCCACTACCCATGATGGTCTTGCCGGCTGCGTTCACGACCGGCGGGACGAGCGTCAGCGGGCCGATCACATCCGGGATGAAGCCGGAGCTGAGCATTTTGAAGTCGTCCGGAAGCGGCCCGACCGAGGAGCCGCCGCCCAGCAGCGCCTGGCAGATGCCGCGGAAGATCAGCATGCCGGCCAACGTGACGATGAAGCTGGGTATCCGGTGATAGGCGATCCAATAGCCTTGCGCCGCGCCGATCAGGCCGCCCACGACCAGGCAGACGATCGAAACCACCAGCGGATTGCTGAGCGGTCCGAGCTGCCAGATGACCATCATGTTCGCCGCCAGCGCGCCGATGAAACCGGCGACTGATCCGACGCTGAGGTCGATATAGCCGGAGACGATGACCAGCAGCATGCCCAGCGCCATCACGATGATGAACGAGTTCTGCTGCACCAGATTGCTGAGGTTGACCGGCTTGAACAGCGTTCCCGACGTGGTGAACTGGAAGAACAGCATGATGACGATCAGCGCGATGATCAGGCCGTATTCGCGCAGATTCGTCGTCAGCGCCGAGACGGCGATGCGTGGGCGCTGTTCTACTGCGGCGTCGCCTTGCGGGGCGGGGGCGCTTTCKGTGSTCATGMTGCTTTTCCTTCTCCCCGAACGATGGCGCGCATKATYTTTTCCTGGCTTGCTTCCGACGCCGGCATTTCGCCGACCATGCGCCCTTCGTTCATGACGTAGATGCGGTCGGTGATCCCCAACAATTCCGGCATTTCCGACGAGATGACCACGATCGACTTACCTTCCGAGGCAAGCCGCGCGATGATCGTGTAGATTTCGTACTTGGCGCCGACATCGATGCCGCGCGTCGGCTCGTCGAGGATCAGCACGTCCGGGTCGGCGAACAGCCATTTCGACAGCACCACCTTCTGCTGGTTGCCGCCGGAAAGATTGCCGGTCAACTGATAGACGCTGGAAGCGCGGATATTGGTCTTCTTGCGATAGTCGTTGGCAACGGCGAGCTCGCGCATGTCGTCGATCACGCTGTGGCGCGACACACCGCCGAGATTGGCCAGCGTTATGTTGTGCTTGATATGGTCGATGAGGTTGAGACCGTAGGTCTTGCGATCCTCGGTCACGTAGGCAATGCCGTGCTGGACTGCCCTGCTCACCGAGGAGACATCGATCGGCTTGCCCTTGAGCAGCACCTCGCCGGTGATGCGGCGGCCATAGGAGCGGCCGAACAGGCTCATGGCGAATTCGGTGCGGCCGGCGCCCATCAGTCCGGCAATGCCGACCACCTCGCCCTTGCGCACATTGATGTCGATGCCCTTGATCACCTGCCGTTCGGCATGGAGCGGGTGATAGACCGACCAGTTCTTCACCTCGAACACGATCTCGCCGATCTTGGGCTCGCGCGGCGGATAGCGGTCGTCGAGCGAACGGCCGACCATCGAGGTGATGATGCGGTCTTCCGAAATGTCCTTCTTGGCCAGCGTCTCGATGGTACGCCCGTCACGGATGACGGTGACCTTGTCGGCGACCCGGTTGATCTCGTTCAGCTTGTGCGAGATCAGGATCGAGGTCATGCCTTGCTTCTTGAATTCGAGCAAAAGGTCCAGCAGCGCCTGGCTGTCCTTCTCGCTGAGCGACGCGGTCGGCTCGTCGAGGATCAAAAGCTTGACGTCCTTGCTCAGCGCCTTGGCGATCTCGACCAGCTGCTGCTTGCCGACGCCGATATTGGTGATCAGTGTCTTGGGGTCCTCCTTGAGGCCCACCTTCTTCAACAAAGCGGCGGTGCGCGCCTCGTTGGCATCCCAGTCGATGACGCCGTAGCGGGCGTTTTCGTTGCCGAGGAAAATGTTTTCGGTAATCGACAGCATCGGCACCAGCGCAAGCTCCTGGTGGATGATGACGATGCCCTTGTGTTCGCTGTCATGGATGCCCTTGAACTGGCATTCCTGGCCCTGGAAAATAATCTGGCCGTCATAGGTGCCGGCGGGATAGACGCCCGACAGAACCTTCATCAGCGTCGATTTGCCGGCGCCATTCTCGCCGACCACGGCGTGGATCTCGCCTTCCTCGACGCTCAGGTTGACGTTCGACAGCGCCTTCACGCCGGGGAACGTCTTGGTGATGTCGCGCATCTCCAAAATCGTCGAGGCCATGGGAACTACCGCTCCTTGAGAGGTCGGCAAACACTGCCGGCGAGGTCGGTAACAATACCGGGCTCGCTGGTGAACGAAAAGGGGCCCTGCGTTGCGCAGGACCCCTGTCTTTGTAACCGAGATTACTTCAGGTCTTCGGCCTTGATATAGCCGGAGTCGACGACCAGCGCCTGGTAGTTGGACTTATCGACCTCATGCGGCGTCAACAGGATCGAGGGAACGACCTTGACGTCGTTGTTGTAGGTCTTTTCGTCGAGGCCGTCGGGCTTGCCGCCCGAGAGCACCTTGTCGACCAGCTGGACAGTGGCCTTGGCGAGGTCGCGGGTGTCCTTGAACACGGTCGAGTACTGTTCGCCCGTGATGATCAGCTTGACCGAGGCGGTCTCGGCGTCCTGGCCGGTCACGATCGGCCAGGGCTGTGCGTCCGTGCCGTAGCCGACGGCGCGCAACGAGGCGGTGATGCCGCGCGACAGGCCGTCATAGGGCGACAGAACGCCATCGACGCGGCTGCCGTCCGAGTAGTTGGCCGAGAGCAGGTTGTCCATGCGCGCCTGGGCGGTGGCGGCGAGCCAGCGCAGCGTGCCGACCTTGTCCATGCCGGTCTGGCCGGACTTGATCTTGATCGAGCCGTCGTCGATCAGCGGCTGCAGGACGGAAATCGCGCCGTTGTAGAAGAAGAACGCGTTGTTGTCGTCGGGCGAGCCGCCGAACAGTTCGACGTTCCACGGCTTGGTGTTCGGGAAGCGCTCCTTGAGGCCCTTGACCAGCGAATTCGCCTGGATCACGCCGACGCCGAAATTGTCGAAGGTGGTGTAGTAGTCGACATTCTTGGTCTTCTTGATCAGGCGGTCATAGGCGACGACGACGACGCCCGCGTCAGCGGCCTTCTGCAGCGCATCCGAGAGCGTGGTGCCGTCGATCGAGGCGATGATCAGCGCCTTCGGGCCCTTGGTGATTTCGTTTTCCAACTGGCTGAGCTGGTTGGGGATGTCGTCCTGCGCATACTGCAGGTCAACGGTGTAGCCGAGAGCCTCGAGCTGGGACTTGACGGCATCGCCGTCATTGATCCAGCGCTGCGAAGTCTTGGTCGGCATCAGCACGCCGACAAGACCCTTGTCGGCTGCGTGCGCCGAATAGGTCATGGCAGCGATGCCAAGCGCCGCGACTGCGGCCAGTGTCTTGATGATTTTCACGTAAACTCTCCCTGGTTGATGGACGCGGCACCCCGGGGGTCGCGGGCCGCGCAATCGTGCAGAAGCGCCAAGGCACTACTGCCGTCATATCGATCTCCGGTATCCTCCCATGGTCCCGAGGCGCTGATTTCAATCGATACGATTTTTATCGTCGGCGATCGTTGCGTCTCGGAACGCGCTGACGTTGCGACCCTTTTGCCATAACTGTCAAATGCGATCTTTGATGGTTGCTATACCGCAAGTGGTATATGCTATGAGCAGTGGCAGGTGCTGGCGAATGCCAGAGGGTCGCGAGCCCGAGACGGGGAAAAGCCATGGCAGCGTTACGGAATCCGACTGGGGTTTCAAATGGTTACAATGAGACCCCGGGCGATGGCGAAACCCTGCTGCGCAGTGGTCTCAGCCTGCGTCACATGCGCATGATCGTCGCGCTCGACGACCAYGGCCGGGTGAGCGCGGCGGCGCAGGTCATGAACATTTCGCAGCCGGCKGCSTCGCGCATGATCGCCGAGATGGAGGCGGTGCTCGAGGTCAAGCTATGCGAGCGGCTGCCGCGCGGCATCACGCTGACGCCCTACGGCAAGGCTCTGGCCAGGCGTGCGCGTTCGATCCTGCTGGAGATGCGCGAGGTCGATCGCGAGATTTCCGAGCTCAAGGCAGGCAAGGGCGGTTCCGTGTTTCTCGGTGCGGTGACGGCGCCGGCGATCGAGCTGGCGGTGCCGGCGATCCGCGAAATCCGCCGCATCTATCCGCGCATCGAGATCACCATGCAGGTCGAGACCTCGAATGTGCTGGCGCGCGAACTGATCGCCACACGCCATGATTTCATCATCGCGCGCATTCCCGACGACCTCAATCCGCGGCTGTTCGAATCGCGTGTCATCGGCGTCGAGAAGGCCTGCCTGATCGTGCGTCGCGGCCACCCGCTCACCAGGGGCGGCGTGGTGCGGCTGGAAGACACCGCAGCCTATGACTGGGTCTTTCAGTCGGGCGGCTCGCCCTTGCGCCAGGCGATGGAGAGCAATTTCCTCAACCGCAACATCGCGCTGCCGGACCGYATCCTCAACACCTSYTCGCTGCTSTTGACGCTGGTCATGGTCGCKCAGTCCGACGCCATCGCGCCGGTYTCGRTSCAGGTGGCGAAATTCATCCAGARYCCCGAYGGGCTSGCCGGCGCCATCGAYGTYGTCCAGACCGARTTCGACATCGAGGTCAGGCCCTACAGCCTGATCACGGTCAGGAACCGCGTGCTCTCGCCGGCCGCCAAGATGCTGCACGATTTCATCCTGCGCGAAGTGGGGTGATGGAACAAGAAGTGCAGTCGCGCGTTCAGCCCAATCGGCATCTCGCTGGAGCCCGTTTTGGGCGAGGGAACGAGGGGCCGGTGGTCAACAACTCGGGAGGTTTTGATGGAACGTCGGTTGTTTCTCACTGGAATGCTAGGCGTTGCGGGGGCCGYGGCGTTTGCTGGAGTGGTCGGACCCGGCCGCGCGGTTGCCGGTATTCCCCAAGGCAACGGAATTCTCGATGAACTGGACAAGCCGGATCCGGCTGTCTTCGAAGGCGATGAGGACGTCGAAGTGGAGCAGGTCTCCCATCGTCGCTGGCATCATCGCGACCATGGGCATTGGCGTCGTCGCCATGGTGGACGGCGCCGCGGTTGGAGACGCGTTTGCCGCCGCTACTGGCGCCATGGGCGCCGCCATGTCCGTTGCTGGCGCGAGCGCGTATGGCTCGGCGTCTGGCTGTGACGAACCATTGACGAAGGGCCGGCCACCGCAGCGTGGCCGGTGTCGTCTCTGCACAGATGGGCGGGCCAAGGTTTGCATGTTTCAATCGGTGCCCGGACTGGCACCGATCACCCAACCGTTACGGAATCGTCCGCCCAACTTAATCTAAGATCGAATTGACCGAATCATATTAGACATTACTAATCGAATCCCGACAGACTGAGGTGCCACCATGCCGAGGGCCATCAAGGAGCAGAACCATATCCCGTAACACCGGTTACACGTCCACAGACCAGGGGCAATCGGCACCCATGAAAGGCGTGGCGATACTGACCGAAGCCCGCAGTGGCTCCGAATGGCTTGGCAGCCTGGCAAACAGTACCGGGACATTGGGTCAGTCAGGCGAATGGCTCGACCCCAGCAAGCTGGGGTTCAAGCCCAAATCATTCGAGGAGCTTCTTTGCGCGGTGATTGATCGCGGCAAGACCGCGAATGGCAGGTTCGCTGTAAAGGTGTTTTCGCGGCACCTTGAGACGGCGCAGGCGAAGTATGGAGTCGACTTCCTCACCGAATGCATCAGGCGCCATGGCATCGGATTGGTCTTGCTGGAACGGAGAGACCGACTTCGTCAAGCAATTTCCTATTGTCGGGCGAAAGCGTCAGGCCGCTGGCAGAGCACGACGAGCAGTGCTGATCTGATCCCGGAGTACGACTTCGCCAGCATCTGCCAGGTCTACTTCCGGATCGAGCAGAGCCATGCCTTCTGGGGCGCTTACCTGCGCATGGCCGATCTGCCCTACGACCATTTTTTCTATGAAGATCTGTTGAGTGACCCCCGTCCGTATGTCGCCTCGTTGGCGCGCCAGTTATCGGTCGAAATGCCGAACTGCAATTTCGAGACGAATTTGCGGTTGCAGCGGGACGCCTACACCGAGGAATGGGTTGAGCGGTACCGTAATGACGCCAGGTCGAAGAATTTGCTGGCGCATCTCCCCGAAAAGATGGCGCCGCGCAACGTCGACAATCTCGCTCGGTTCCTTCTGAAGAAGCAGATGCGAATTAGTCAACTCTAGGTCGTGGTCGGCAATTAATTTCCACCTCAGGGGGTGTGGATGATGCCGGGACCCTCAACATCAGGCGCATAGCCCTTCGGCATATGCTGGAGCGGGTAGCGGGAATCGAACCCGCGCGTTCAGCTTGGGAAGCTGACAGGCTACCATTACATCATACCCGCGCGTGCCCTCGTTACCATGAGGTTCGGCCTTCGGGCAATCGCAAAGCGATCCCTGAACAAGCGCTTTCGCGGTCCCCCCAGCGCTGGCCCGCGATTTCTATTTTGCCTTCGCGACTTTGTTGCTGGCGGCAAAGCTTGGCCAATATTTCGAGATGGCGAGCGTCGCGCCGGCAGAAGAGAAATGGCCGTAGTCGAAGTAGAGAAACTGCCTGGTGCCGGCGTCGGCGTAGGAACAGCCGGCCGTGTCGCAGAGGTAGGCCAGCGGGTCGATGAAGGTGGCCCCTTTGGTAAACGGCAGCACCTGCTTGTTGATATCCGGATCCATGGCCATCGGCCAGGATGTGTTGGCGACATGGTCCCGTCTCGCGAAGAAAGCGATCTTCTGGACGTCGGCGATGAATTCCGGAGACTGGCCGATGACATAGACCTTGACGCCCATGTCGCGCAGCCGGTCGATCGTCTGCTGCAGGCCGTCAAAACCCCTGGCCTGGTAGTCGGTCCATCGGCCGCTCAGGATCACGGCCTGGATGTTGGCTTCGCGGATGATCGACAGCGCCCGTTCGTTGAAGCGCGTGCAGGCCGGCCGGGCGTAGGAAAAGTAGCTCAGGTTGGGGGGGCAGCCGGCATAGGTGTACTGGATGACATTGGCCTGGATTTTCTCAGCGTTGGCCTCCAGCCCCGACACATAATGCGCCGCGAAGGAATCGCCCCACAGCAGCACATTGGTGGCAAAGCCATGTGTGCGCGTGCAGTCCGCGAGGTTCCAGTCCTCGATCGGGCTCCCGCCTTCGTTGAAGCAGACGCCGTTGCGCCAGTCACCCACCAGTACCCGCTCCGTCGAGAAGTCCGGGAACCGTTGTGGAAACCCCTTGCCGAGCACACCGGCCATGCCGCCGACGCACAGCAAGGCGATCGCTGTCGCCGAAAAGGCGAAGATGGGCAGCGGAGCGGTGAGAGGCCCCTTCCGGCGGAAGGGCTGCTCGACATATTTCCACGAGAACGTCGCCAGGGCGAAGCTCGCCACCATCATCGCCATGATCGTCGGCACGCCGATGGCTTTCAGCGAGAGATAGTGGACGAATGAATTGATCGGCCAGTGGACGAGATAAAGTGAGTAGGAGATGAGGCCGACCCAGACCAGCGGCGCAAACCGAAGCACGCGTGTGGCGACAGGCTCCAGCCTGTCGGCGTGGGGCTGGCCCGCATAGATAAGAAGCGCCGTTCCGATACAGGGAAACAAGGCATTGTAGCCCGGAAACGGGTCGCTCTCCGAAATTGTCAGAAAGCCAAAGCCAATCAGGCCAAAGCCGGCGAGGCCGATCAGTTCCGTCAGCGGACGGCTGGCCAGCGCCGGCGGTTTTTTCAGCATCAGAATGGCGCCCAGCGCCAGTTCCCAGATGCGCGTTGGCAGCAGGTAGAAGCCGGCGGTCGGCGCCAGCGTGGTTGCCATGACCGCCAGGGCAAAACTGCCTATGGCGATCGGCAGCAATATCGTCAGCCAGCGCTTCGCGGCATAGCGGTAGATCAGATACACTAGGATCGGTGCGAAGATATAATACTGCTCCTCGACCGAAAGCGACCATGTGTGCAGCAGTGGCCGCAGTTCCGCGTCGATGGAGAAATAGTTGGTCGTTTTCCAGAAATAGATGTTCGACCAGAAGGTCGAGGCCGCGATCACGCTGAGACTGTATTCGTGGAGGTCCGACGGCAGCAGAATGAACCAGGCGGCGACGCTTGCGAGCAGGATGACGAAAGTCAGCGCCGGCAGGATGCGCCGCGCACGGCGCCAGTAGAAGCGGCCGATCGAGAACTGGCCGCGCTCGAGGTCGTCGAGCAGGCTGCCACTGATCAGATAACCCGATATGACGAAGAAGATGTCGACGCCCGTGAAGCCGCYGGGAATGGCGGACACGCCGAAATGGAACAGCACGACGGGCAGCACCGCGACGGCCCGCAGGCCATCGATGTCGCGTCTGTAGTTCATCTGGCCGCTCCGCATGATGCGGTCGGCGGTATTCGCATGCCGCAGCTTGGAGCACTGCTCATGCGACGACGTCCTGATACTGTGGAAAATGTCGGTTCGTTGATCGCACAGGCCCATCCTCTGTTGCGCAACTTTGCTGCACTGCAACATAGGTGTCAAGGCAAACCGGGATTCGATTGGCGAACCCGATAGGCACAGGCGTCGAAAATCAGGCGCCGGGCAGGTAGATCACGGCGTCGTCGTCCGCGTAGGCCCGCTTCCAGCCCAACTCCGTGAGGAAGGGGATGCGGGTGTCGTCGGCCGTAAGGAGTGCCCAGCCGATGGCGTATTTTTTCAGCTGGGCATCGAGCAGCGGTTTTCCGTCACTGCGCCCCGTCGCGTCGTCGGCTTTCGTGAACCCGCCCAGGAACAGCTGATCCGTCCTGCCGTCGATATAGGTCTTGATGCCGTGGAAAATCAGCGTGCCGCCGAAATTGTAGGAATTCAGCACGTTGCCTGTGAGATGGTGATCCTTGGCGAATGCGAGGGCGCCGCTGGCGGATGTTTTCGGGCTCGGCGCCACCTGGTAGGCACTGCCGAGGATGAAGACCGAGCCGACCAGCAAGACAGCCAACGCGCCTGAGATCGCGTAGAACCGGCTGGCGAAGAGTTTTTCCAGCCCGTCACGCTTTTCCGCCAGCCAGGTCGTGGTTGAGAGCGAAGGATATTGCAGTGCGACCTCGACCGCGATCACCAAGGGGATCAACAGGAAGGGCAGATATACAAATCGCAGATGGGCGAGATAGACATGCAAGGCGAAGACGATGAACAACGCCTTGGCCCAGCCGATCCGCGGTCTCGATACCAAAAGCCCGAAAAGCGCCAACAGCATCGCCGCTTCCTGGAAGAGCTGCTCCTGGGCATTGAACGGTCGCCACTCCAGGATAAGAGGCACCGCCTCGTTGCCATATGCCACGGTGAACGTCGCCAGGATGGCTTTCACGCCATAGGGATGCAGCAAGCTGACCAGGGGGCAGAGCAGGCCGAAAGCGACCCATTTTGCCAGCAGGACGGGTTTCGACAGGCCCGAGCGCGCCAGCAGAACGAGCCCGGCAAAGGCGGCGATGACGAAGCTCAGGGTGAACGTGGCATGCAGGTTGGCCCACAAGACGACAAGCACGAGCAGCCACAAAGGCGGGGCCTTCTCATCCTGCGCGGCACGAAACAGCATTGCCGTCCAGACGACGATGATCGGCAAGGTGAAGACGTGGGGGCGCGCCGTATAGATCGGAGCGATCAGGAAAGCCGCGGCGAAGGCCAGCGCTATCGCCAGTATCGGCTTCAGCCATGCGCTGAGGAACCATCCCATCAGGAAGACGGTCAGGCCGACCGTGACGATGATCAGGGTGACGACGCCATTCCAGCCGCCCGCACGGTAGGCAAGGGCCAGAAAGACCTGCCCCAGCCATTCCTTGGCGATCCAGGGTTGGCCGGCGAACGTATAGGAATAGGGGTCGACGGCAGGAAACGTCCGATTCTCCAGGAAGTCGAGCCCGACCTTCACTTGCCACCAATTGTCGGGATCCTGCAGGATCGCGCCGGCAAAGGCGGTGAGCACGGAGGCCACGATACAGGCGCCGAGAAGGCAGAATACCAGCCTGATGCGTTGCGCGTCCCCGAGCGACGGCGTCGCCGTCGCGATTGCCGCAACCTGGGTCATGTCGCGACTCCGCGCGACGGCGTCGCCGTCGCGATTGCAGCGGCCTGGTTCATGTTACCGCTC
>NZ_JBFUGJ010000177.1:0-12144 GCF_056402975.1 Mesorhizobium sp. P3_A9
CCCTACAAGGATCCGATCCCCAGGATTCCGGACGAGATCGTCGAGCAGGCCTCGCGCATCTATGCCCAGGCTTACGAGGCGATCACGGGCAAGGCATTCGTTCCCGACGTTTCCGGGGATACCGTTCTCGATCGCATCCGCTCGAACCTCGCGCGCTACTTCTAGCGGCAAGGCGAAGCTTTGCCGCGTTGACGCGTCCGCGCCGTGACGCTACGGGATCGAGGGCAATCGATCTCAAGCCGCCGACCTCAGGGGATTTTCTCGCATGGTGCAGTACGCGGAAGGACGGCCGATCGGAGACCTGACGCTGCGCACGCTGGCCATGCCTTCGGACGCCAATGCCGCCGGCGACATTTTCGGCGGCTGGGTGATGGCGCAGATGGACCTTGCCTGCGGCATCCGCGCCGCCGAGCGCGCCAGGGGCCGCGTGGTGACGGCCGCGGTCAAGGAGATGTCCTTCGCCAAGCCGATGAAGATCGGCGACACGCTGTGCATCTACACCCATGTCGAACGCGTCGGCCGCACCTCGATGACGCTCAAGGTCGAGGCCTGGGCGCAGCGCTATCTCTCCGACCTGATGGAAAAGGTCRCCCACGCCGATTTCGTCATGGTGGCGCTGGATGGCGAGGGCAAGCCGAAGGCCGTTCCGGCCGAGGGTTGACGAAAACCCGTTCTGCCGTTCTCCCAATATGGGACAATTGTTACACCGCTGATGCGAGCGATGCGTTTCGCGACATCCAGTGGTTGCCCTCACGCCCGATTGTGCCGGCGTTGGAGGGGGAGACAATGCGTCAACACATACTGAACAGCTGGCTGGTGGCAGCCCTTGTCGCAGTGGTTTGCCTGCTCGGCGTGACTGCCTATGCCGAAGTCAAAAACGACCTTCCGAACACCACTTGCCTGCAAGGCAACAAGGGCGCCCGCCAGCCGGCCGCGACATGCGCGCCCTGCAGCCCGGCGCCTTGCGGGAGCCCGGCGCCGAAAAGCTGAAGGACTGCCTTTGGTCTGCGAGTGTCGTGGTCAAATCAGCGCGTGCGTGGTCGTCCTCGAGCGCAATAAGACAAAGTTGCCAGGCTACGTTTTAAGAGCCACAAATTCCCTGCCGTCAGCCAATTTCGCTCAACCGCGAAACTCCTGACACCTTGCAGCGCAAAGGTTTCAGGCGTGCATGCCGTCAAATTTCTCGCGTGCCGCCTTGACGCGCGTGGTGTTCTTGCGCGCCCATTCGCCGAGTGCGCCGACCGGTATCAGCAACTCATGTCCGAGTTCGGTCAGCTCGTAATCGACGCGCGGCGGGATGGTTGGAAACACGGTGCGGGTGACGAAGCCGTCGCGTTCCAGCCCKCGCAARGTGGTGGTCAGCATCTTCTGCGARATGCCGCCGACRGCGGCGCGCAGCTCGTTGAAACGCAGCGGTCCGTCGCCAAGCTTCCCGACCACAAGCACGGTCCATTTATCGCCGACGCGCTGCAGGATTTCCGAAATGGCGCGGCAGTCTTCGGTGCGGTGCGGGTGCCTCGGTAACAAAAAAGTGCCTCCTTGCGTCGGCGGATCGCGGTATCTCATATAGCGCCGGTATCCAAATGATACCAGCTTTTTACTGGAATGGAGAGCCCCCATGTCAAAGCCGAAAATCGCCATCATCGTCGGTTCGACGCGCGCCGCGCGCTTCGCCGATGTGCCCACCCAATGGATTGCCAAGATCGCCAAGTCGCATGCCGACATCGAAGTCGAGGTCGTCGACCTGCGTGATTTCCCGCTGCCCTTCTTCGACGAGGTTGCGTCCTCCGCCTGGGTACCGTCGACCAACGAAGTGGCGCAGCGCTGGCAGAAAAAGGTCGCCGAGTTCGACGGCTTCATCTTCACCGCGGCTGAATACAATCACGGCCCGACGGCCGTGCTGAAGAACGCCATCGACTACGCCGCCAACGAATGGAACAAGAAGCCGGCCGGCTTCGTCGGTTATGGCAGCGTCGGCGGTGCCCGCGCCGTGGAGCAGCTCCGCCTCCATGCCGTCGAGTTGCAGATGGCGCCGGTCAAGTCGGCCGTCCATATCGCCTGGGGCGACTTCCTCGCCGTTCGCCAGGGCGAGAAGAAGCTTGAGGATCTCGAGCATCTGAACCAGGCCGCCACGGCGCTGGTCAACGACGTCGCCTGGTGGGCCAAGGCGCTGAAGAAGGCCCGCGATGCCGACGTGGTGGACGAGGAAATCAAGGCGGCCTGATCGCCTTTTGAGATTATCCTCCCAAGGGATATGGGGCGGCGCATGCGCCGCCCTTTTCAATTGTGTGAAACCGCTTGTGGCCGGTAGCCCAGCAGCCGCTACCAATCCGGATTGTCATGGAGCCAGTATGCTTCAAAACAGCCGAATTGGGGCGGGAGAGCCAGTCGCCGTTTGGCGTCAAATGCCATCTGCGAGAGAGACCAAGATGAATTGTTCTTTGTCGCATTGGGCACAATTGTGTACCCTTCTTGCACCAACGTCAGTCTCGTTTCCTCGAAGTGCCTTCTGAAGCCGCTCTCGATTTGGCTTCTGAGATACCGTCGTCCTTGCAGGCATTCTTGCTTCAGAATGTCGGAATACAGCCGGGCACTGGCCGTTCTCACTGCTTCTTCGGCAATCGGCTTGTAAGGTTGCTTGTCCTTGGACCAGCATCGTCCTGCCGACGCCACCAGCATCGCGGCCAACAGGCCTGTCAGGAGCCTCCGCACGCTTGTCCGTCCTCCGGTACCGTGCTGCCTTCAATGTACGGTTAGTCCAATCAGCCGGCGGGCTTGTAAACGCTGGCAGCCCTATTGGCAGCCGCGAGCACGGCCGTTCCGCTAGGGCTATGCCCATCCCAGCGGCCTGGTCCGGCACCTCAGCATTGATAACGATGTCATAGGCGCCGCGAGTAAAGGACCGCCTGCCGGATCAATATGCGCCTAGGCTAAAATAATGGCAATCCCGCACGGGCTGATCCATACGCCCGAGACCAGCCCCGAACGCCTATGGGCAAGACCAAGGACGGGCGGTGAGAGGCTTTGGTGCCCCCTAGCTAGACCGGACATCATCGGAGCGAACGCGTCGCGCCAGAAGCGGGTCGCGAGCTGCGACGGGACGGAAATCGGCCGCAAGGTCAACATATCCCGTCCAAGTTGTGGACACATCCTTTTTCAGGGCGCACTCTTCAAGCACGAAACCCAAGCTAGAGTTTCGTCCAGTGCCTTACATGCTTGAGACGCGTCGCTGACCGCATGACCCATCCGGATATTTCCGGGTGGCAGTCGTTCCTTTGTGCGCCTGTCCGAGATCAGGCTACGGCCCAAATAGCACGCTGCAGCCCGTTCCGGACCAACTGGGAGGGAAACAGCATGCCTCATCTTCAACGCAGAGAACTTATCCAGGGAAGCGTGGCCGTTGCCGCAATCGCGGCTCTCCATGCTTCGCGTGCTTACGCTTTTCCGACACGGCCCGGCGAGAAAGTCGTCGAATGGCTCGACAAGCTACCGCCGAACCCTGTTCCGGAGGTCATCAAGAACCAGCTCGCCTGGGAGGATCTCGATTCCTGGGTAACGCCCAACGACAAATTCTTTTCAATCGCGCACTTCAACCGACCCGTCATCGACGAAAGCACGTGGAAGCTCGAAATCCATGGCATGGTCAAAAAGCCGATGGCCCTGACGCTTGCCGACATCAAGGCCCGTCCGCGCCAAGAGGTTACGTTCACGATTGAATGCTCGGGCAACACTGGCCTTCCGTTTTTCAACGGCGGCATCGGCAATGCGCGCTGGGCGGGCACACCGCTCGCACCGATCCTGAAGGAAGCCGGGGTCCTCGACAGCGGCATCGAGGTTGTCTTCTGGGGTGCCGACGAAGGCGAGATCAAGCGGGCCGACGACGTCAAGTTCAAGCAAAATTTCGCTCGCAGCATGTCGCTTGCCGAAGCCATGGATCCAAAAAACATCCTTTGCTACGAGATGAACGGCGCTCCCTTGCCGCCCGACAACGGTTTCCCGCTGCGGCTGGTGGCGCCGGGCTGGTACGGGGTCGCCAACGCGAAATGGCTCAAGCGCATCGACGTGCGCGACCAGCGCTTCGAGAACCGGTTCATGGGACGCGACTACGTCACGCTCCGTGAGGAAGACCACAACGGCGAGACCGTATGGGTGGAAACCTCCGTCGGACGGGCGCGCCTCAAATCGGCACCGGCCCGGGTCACTCAGGTCGGCAGCAACTACTGCATCGTCGGAGCCGCCTGGGGCGCGCCGGTCGACCGGGTCGAGGTGAAGATCGACGATGGGCCGTGGTTGCCGGCGACCATCGACCATACAGAGGAGGCGGAGTTTGCCTGGAAGATGTGGTCTCTCGACTGGCCCAAGCCTTCTGCCGGAGAGCACACCGTCACCTCGCGCGCGATCGATACGAGCGGCAATATCCAGCCGGCGATGAGTGATCCGTGGATCGCCAAAAAACACACCTACTGGGAGAGCAACGGACACGTGACACGCCGCATTCAGATCGGTTGACGGTAGCGCCGGTCGGGGCGGCGCTTGCGCCGCCCTTTCTCGTTATAGCGGCTCAAATCGAAAGCTGCCGCCGGACCTGATAACACGGCCAATGCCGGGCGAGTCCAGATGCGCGCCGGCAACGAAATGATTGTCGTCCGCCGCAAGCGCCAGCAGCCGCAACCGGCTTTGGTGCGCCTGGTCCTGATCCGTGTCGAATTCCCATGTCACCTCAGGCCGGTCGAACTGAAGCGATGGGCAGTGAACGGTATCGCCCCAGATCAAAATGCGTTCGCTGCCGCTCGAAACGCGAAAGCAGCTGTGACCCACTTCATGGCCATGAGCGCCGATAATGTCGACATGTGCCCCGAAATGGTCTCCGGCTTCGAATGGCTCCGCCATGCCGTGAAACCGCTCGAGCCGCGCTTCGGCGCGAAAAAGGCCGAGTTCTTCGCTGGGAACGAGCAGGCGCGCCAGGCGCGGGAAAGCGTCCCGGCCGTCGGCAAGCACAAGGCCATGAATGTGGTCGAGATGCGTATGGGTGAAGCAGACCGAGTGGATTCGTCCGACATCGATGCCGGCTTCGTCCAGCGCCTGGGGAAGCCGGCCCATGGTGGGGTGCCAGGCATTCGAGGAGCCGGTATCGATCAGCGTTATCTCATTCCCATCGTCAATCGCAAAGGCGTTGACGGAGAGCCTGAGTTGACCGCCAAACAGCGGGACTTGTGCCGGCAAATCATCGCCAAAAGGCTTGTCGCCGTTTTGCCGAAGCCGCCTGACCGGCATGTCGACATAGCCATCGCGCAAGGCGGTGATGCGTAGGTCACCAAGAGTGTAGGTCTGATAGAGTTCACCCGAAGCTTTGCGGTGCATTTGCCGATCCGTTTTTTTAGACAGTCTGAGACGGACAGCCGGCGTCGGCAACCCGCCCTGTCAATTCGATCTAAGCCAATTGTGCGTGCTGTGCCTGCCGTGGCCGGATGATGCAGTCGGCGAGACGATGCTTCTCGTCCAGTTCATCGGCGTGGTGCTGGCCCCATTGGCAGAGCGCCAGCAGGATCGGCTCGAGGCTGAGGCCGAGGCTGGTCGCCGAATATTCGACGCGCGCCGGCACTTCTGCGAAGATCTCGCGGCTGACAAGGCCGTGCTCTTCCATCTCGCGCAGCTGCTGGATCAGCACTTTCTGAGTGATGCCCGGAACCATTGCCTTGAGCGTCGTCAGCCGCCGGGGACCATCGAACAGATGGTACAGGATGACCGCCTTCCAGCGCCCGGCGATCACCTTGAGCGCACGTTCCGCCGGCAGCATCGGCAGCCTCTTGATCGGCATTTTCCTGGCAGGACCGGCCATGGTCACCTCGTGGTCAGCAGGGGACAAATGAGTGTGTAGTCGAGGCCTCGCAGATAGTGGCAAAGCACGGCTGATGCCAGTGCGATCGGAGTTTGCCAATGAAAGCCGTTCAATTCAGCCGCTTCGGCGGCCCCGAGGTTCTTGAGGTCGTCAACGTGCCGGCGCCCGTGCCGCAGGCCGGCGAGGTGCTGATCCGCGTCCGCGCTGCCGGCATCAACTTCTTCGAGGTGCTGATGCGCGCGGACCGTTATGCAGTGACGCCACAGCTGCCGATGTTCCCCGGCGTGGAAGTGGCGGGCGTCGTCGAAGCCGTCGGCCAAGGGGTGGATGCGGCGCTGCTGGGGAGACGTGTCGCGGCACCGCTGTTTGCCTCGCAGCGTCCTCATGGTGGCTATTCCGAGCAGGTGACGATATCAGCCGATCTCGCCGTGCCGTTGCCGGATGAAATCTTATTCGAAGAGGCGACGGCGCTGATGGTGCAGGGGCTGACAGCGCTGCATCTGCTGCGCCAGAGCCCGTGTGAGGGCCGGACGGTGCTGGTGCCGGCCGCGGCCGGTGGTGTCGGATCGCTGCTTATCCAGCTTACGAAGTTAAAGGGCACGGCCAAGGTGATCGCGGCTGCCGGCGGTAAGGCCAAGCTCGATCTTGCCCTGTCCTTCGGCGCCGATGCGGCCGTCGATTACACCAACCCGGATTGGCCCGCCCGCGTCCGCGACGTCACGGACGGCGCCGGTGTCGACATCATCTACGACACGGTCGGCGGCGCTTTGACGGGGGCATCGCTGCAGGCTCTTGCGTCCGGCGGCGAGCTGGTGTTTGCGGCGCTCGGCCGCTATGGGCTCGCGGCTTCCGATCTGGAAGCCATGATCGGCCGCAACCAGTCGCTCAGAGGGTTCGCGCTGCTGCCGCTGCTTTCCCCTGACGTGCTGAAAACCAGCCTGTCGGAGCTGTTCCAGCTGGCGGCGAGCGGCCGGCTGCGGGTCGCGATCGGCGGCCGGTTTCCGCTCGACCAGGCAGGCGAGGCGCACCGGCTGCTCGACGAGCGCCGCTCGACCGGTAAGGTCGTGCTGATGCCTTGACGGCGCTACCTCCGAGAGAGGCCATCGAGCAGGAAGTCGAGGCCTTTGCGGAAGGTGCCATCCCAATCATTGTCCAACAGCAGGCGAGAGCGTTCGATGGTCGGGTAGCGTTCGCTGGCCAGGCGCTGCTGCGCGGCGGCCCTGTCGTCGTCCGAGAGATCGAAGCTCGCGCGGGTGATGGTGGCGCCCATCACATAGTTCCAGAGCGACCATATAGCGGCGTTCACATCCGCGTCCGCGACACCGGCCCGGGACAAGGTCTTGCTCATGAATTCAAGGCGGCCGAGGACGTTCGGACCGAGCGCCCGGCGCGGCAACAAGGATGCCGACCAGGGATGGCGCAGCATGCCGGCGCGCCAGTCTTCAAGCATATGAACGATTTCCGCGCGCCAGTTTTGAGGCTCGATCATTTCAGGCGGTCCGCGATAGTCGAGCACCGCATCGAGCGCCAGATCAAAGACATCTTCCTTGCTGTCGACGTGCCAATACAGGCTCATCACGCCTGAGCCGAGGCGGTCGGCCAGCCGGCGCATGGTCAATCCGTCGAGCCCTTGAGCGTCCAAAAGGTCGACCGCAGTCGCCACGATACGCTCGCGCGACAGAGGCGGTTCACCTGATGGCTCCTGCACCGGCTGGCTTATCCGTTGAGACCGTTTGCTACGAGCGCCGCTGCGCTTGGCTGCCATCCCGTCTTCCTCGCTGGTAGGAACCTCAGTTTTGGCAGGCACCGTCAGGAATGTCGATCCTGAACGGTTGACTCGTACGACGTACTATAGGATGACTCGTGCACCGTATAGTACGTTGTACTAGAAGTAGGATTAAAGCTCAATCATGCCGGCTTCGAGGACGTCGCTGGCAGGCCGCGAAGCCCGAGAGAAATCATGTCACGCGCAATCAAGCATCTGCTTATCGGAGGACTAATCATCATGACCACTGCGGCAACAGCCAATGAATTGACCATCGTCAACCCTCGGACCCTCTACGACCCGTCGCCGAACGGTTACAGCACGGCGGTGGTCACGCCGCCGGGAGCCCGGGTGGCCTATATTTCCGGGCAGGGCGGCCAGGACAGTACGGGAGGCTTGTCGCCCGACTTCGCCGTCCAGGTGAAACAGGCCTATGCGAATTTGCGCTCAGCACTCGAGGGGATCGGCGCRAAACCCGATCAGGTCGCCAAGCTCACGGTCTTCGTCGTCGACCACGACATGTCCAAGCTCGAAGTGCTGACCAGCAACGTCAAGGAGATGTTCGGCGAGGCGCTGCCGGCGCAGACACTGGTGCCGGTTCCCAAGCTTGCCATCGACCCGATGCTGTTCGAGGTGGAAGCCGTGGTGGTGCTTGACTAGCGGGCGCCAGCGAAGCTCTGCAACGGAAGACCGCTTGTGGCATATGGGCCGGCTTTGGTGCCGGCCCGCATCGCTTGGGCTCTATATCATATCTTCAAATCCGCACTCGATCCACGATCACACTCGAGTGACTTGCATAATGCAACCAACATGGCTATGAGTCACTTTCATTTTGAAAGAGACTCCGATCATGGTTGCCAAAACAAGCTTCGAAACACGCCCGTGCCCCATCGCGCGCAGCCTCGACGATGTCGGCGAGTGGTGGAGCATCCTGTTGCTGCGGGACGCATTCCAGGGGCTGACGCGCTTCGACCAGTTTCAAAAGAGCCTGGAGATCGCGCCCAACATTCTGACGCGGCRGCTGAACAGTCTGGTCGAGCGCGGCCTTTTTGAAAAGCGCGCCTACTGCGAGCGGCCGCTTCGTCATGAATATGTGCTGACCGCCAAGGCGCGCGATTTCCGCCCGGTGCTGCTTTCCCTGCTCGCCTGGGGCAACAAGCATCTCGCCCCCGAAGGCCCGAGCCTGGTGGTGGTGGACAAGGCTGACGGGCGTTGGGCCGAGCCGGTGCTGGTCGATCGCCAGACCGGCAAGGAGCTCGACAGCGAAGGCTTCACCATGGCGACGGCACCCAAGGCCACCGACCGCATGCGGCAGCGCTATCGCTTCAGCAGCGAAGGCTCAGGCTTTCCGCTCGTCGACAACACCGTGATCGAGCACAGGTCGAATGAGGCGCGGGGCCAATGAACAAGGTTCTTTCCGCTGCCGAGTTGCAGCCGGCGCAGCCTTCGGTCGTTCAGATTCCCGCGCCCGTTAAAAAGCGCCGCAAGCCGTTCGTCTTGCTGGGCGCCGCGATCGCGATCGGCATTGCCGGCTGGTATGGCTCTCAGTGGTGGCAGGCCGGCCGCTTCCTCGTCTCGACCGACGATGCCTATGTCGGCGGCAACGTCACGCCGCTGGCGCCACGCGTCGCCGGGCATATCGACCAGATCCTCGTCGAGGACAACCAGCATGTCGCCGCCGGCCAGCTGATCATCCGCATCGACGACCGGCCGTTCAAGGCGGCGGTGGAGCGTGCGCAGGCTTCCGTCCAGCAGCAGCAGTCGGCGCTCGACAATCTTCACGCCCAGGTCTCGCTGCAGAATTCGCTGATCGAACAGGCCGGGGCCGATCTCGATGCCAAGAGCGCTGCCGCCACTTTCACCACGCAGGACGCTCAACGCTACGCGGTGCTGGCCAGCACCAAGGCCGGTACGCAACAGGATGCGCAGAGAAGTCTTGCCGCCGATAGCCAGGCCAAGGCATCTGTCGCCGCCTCCCGCGCCGGGCTTGCCGCGGCGAGGCAACAGCTCGATGTGCTCAACACGCAGATCGCGGAAGCCACCGCCGCGGTTTTGGCCGCCAAGGCCGATCTCGACATGGCTGAGCTTGAGCTCGGCTTCACGCAGATCCGCGCTCCGATCGACGGCCTCGTCGGCAACCGGCTGGCGCAGGTCGGCACTTATGTCTCGCCGGGCAGCTATCTCTTGACGATCGTTCCGGAGAGCGGGCTGTGGGTCGACGCCAATTTCAAGGAGGATCAACTGCGCAGCATGGCCGATGGCCAGGCGGCGACGGTCTATAGCGACATCGCGCCCGACCAGCCGCTCAAGGGCCATGTCACCAGCCTCGGACCGGCAACAGGGGCGATCTTCAGCGTCATCCCGGCACAGAACGCCACCGGCAATTTCACCAAGATCGTCCAGCGCGTTCCTGTCCGCATCACCATCGACCCGGATCAGGCGCGCAAGGTCGCGCTGCGGCCGGGCCTCTCCACCGTCGTGACCGTCGATACCGCGTCGCGCTGAGGACGCCATGTTAGAGCGCCCGCAATCCTTCTTCGTCAGCATTCTGCCGTTCATGGTGATGTGCGTGGGGATGTTCATCGCGCTGCTCGACATCCAGATCGTCGCCTCCTCGCTGCAGGACATTGGCGGCGGCCTGTCGGCGGCACAAGACCAGATCGGCTGGGTGCAGACGTCTTATCTGGTGGCCGAAATCATCGTCATCCCGCTGTCGGGCTGGCTCACCCGGGTGTTTTCGACACGCTGGCTGTTCACCTTCTCGGCGGCCGGCTTCACGCTGGCCAGCATGCTGTGCGGCTTCGCCTGGAGCATCGAAAGCATGATCGTGTTCCGCGCGCTGCAAGGGCTGCTCGGCGCGTCGATGATCCCAACCGTCTTCACCTCGTCGTTCCACTATTTCCAGGGACCGAGGCGGGTCTATGCGGCGGCTGTGGTCGGCAGCATCGCTTCGATCGCGCCGACGCTCGGCCCCGTCATCGGCGGCTGGATCACCGATACGCTGAGCTGGCATTGGCTGTTCTATGTCAACGTCGTTCCCGGCACCATCATCACCATCCTCGTCGCGGCTCTGGTCAAGATCGACAAAGCCGATCCGTCGCTGCTGAAGGGCGCCGACTATACCGGCATGGTTCTGATGGCCGTCAGTCTCGGCACGGCGGAGTACGTTCTGGAGGAGGGTACGCGCTGGAACTGGTTCGACGATGCAACGATCCGCAACGGCGCCATCGTTGCCAGCGTTACCATGGTTCTGTTCATCATCCGCAGCCTGACCTATGCGCAGCCGGTGGTCGATTTCCGCGCCTTCGGCAACCGCAATTTCGCCATTGGTTGCTTTCTCTCCTTCGTCACCGGCATCGGCATCTTCGCCACGATTTATCTGACGCCGCTGTTCCTCGGCTATGTCAGGGGCTACGACGCCTTCCAGACCGGCGTGGCGGTGTTTTCCACCGGCGTCGCCTCGATGGTCGGCGTGCCCGTCTACATCTTTCTCGCCAAGCGCTTCGACACGCGCTGGCTGATGATGTTCGGCCTGGCATCCTTCGGCGCGTCGATGTGGAGTTTTAGCGCCATCACCAGCCAGTGGGGTGCGGCCGAGCTCCTGATCCCGCAACTGTTCCGCGGCTTCCCGCAGGTCTTTGCGGTGGCGCCGAGCGTCAATCTCGGCCTCGGCAGCCTGCCGCCCGAACGGCTGAAATATGCCAGCGGCCTGTTCAACACGATGCGCAATCTCGGCGGCGCGGTCGGCATCGCCATTTGCGGCGCGATCCTGAACGACCGCACCAACTTCCATTTCTTGACGATTGCCTCGCACCTGACGCCTCAGAACGAGGCCGCCATGCGGCTCGTCGACAATGTCGCGCTTCGCTATGGGCAACTGCCCGGCGCGGTCGCGGATGGTCATACCGCCTCATTGAAGCAGTTGTGGGCGCTGGCCTATCGCGAAGCGTCGACCATGGCTTATGCCGATGCGTTCCTGGTGATCATGGCCGCCTTCGTCATCGCCACCGCTATGGTGCCGTTCCTGCGCAATGTCGCACCGAAGGCGCCACCACCGGACGCTCACTGAGACCGACGTTATCGGCGGGTGATCTGGTCACCCGCGCGGGCGAGCAGCAGGGCGCGCTCCCTGTCATTGCCGGTCAATCCGGCGGCCTGGCGGAACGCGGCGCGGGCTTCCACTGGTCGCCCCAATTTCTCCAGAAGATCGCCGCGCACCGTGGGTAAGAGATGCGAGTCCTTCAGGCGCGGTTCGTCCTTCAGCGCTTCGACGATGGCGAGGCCCTGCGCCGGTCCAAAGGCCATGCCGACGGCCACCGCCCGGTTGATTTCGACGATGGGCGACGGGGCCGCCAAGGCCAGGGCCTGATAATAGGCCGATATCGCGATCCAGTCGGTGTCGGCGGCTGTTGCCGCGCGGCTATGGCAGGCGGCGATCATCGCCTGCAGGAGATAGGGACCGGGTGTCGATGTCAGGGTCATGGCGCGGTTCAGGCCGTCGAGGCCGCGCCGGATGAGCGACCAGTTCCAGCGGCCGCGG
>NZ_JBFUGJ010000178.1:0-11992 GCF_056402975.1 Mesorhizobium sp. P3_A9
GGTCCGCTCTATGGTTGGCGGCTTGGCGCCATCACCATCGCCGCGTGGCTGGTCGAGGGCGCTGTCGGCTTTCCGGTTCTGTCCGGGGGGGCCGCCGGCGTAGTGCATTTCGTCGGGCCGACGGGCGGTTATCTCTTCGCTTTCCCGGTTGTCGGCGCGCTGGTCGGCTGGCTGGCAGAACGCGGCTGGAATGGCAACAGCGTCGTGCTCGCCTTCATTGCCATGCTGCTCGGCAATCTGGCCTGTCTGGTGCTGGGAACCGCATGGCTCGCGGTCATGATTGGAACCGAACAGGCCATTACCTTTGGCTTCCTGCCGTTCATCGTCGGCGGCTTGCTCAAGTCGGCGCTCGGTGCGGCGACACTGATGGCGCTTCGCGGCGGCAAGGCAAAGCCGGCCAATCCGTGACGATCAGGCTGCGCGCCCATCACCTCCTTTGCCTGCTCACCTATGTGGGCAAGGGATACAGCCCTGCTTTCACCGCCAACTATGATGGGATCGCGGAGCGCCTGAGCCGGGGCGAGGACATTCTCCTCGTTTCCGGTCCAGACGACATCTGCGCGCCTTTGCTCGACGAGCCGGAACCGCATTGTCTCAACGAGAGCGTCGTTGAACGGGACGGGCTTGCTGCACGCGATGTCGGGGATCTCTTGGACCGGCCAATCCAGGCCGGCATCCGCCTCGATCTCGATGCGGCAATCCTGGCGCGGATGCGACAGGCGTTTTCCGTTGGCGGCGTACGCAAGGCTTGCGGCGGCTGCGAGTGGAACGAGCTGTGCAGCACGATAGCGGCCGGTGGCTTTCCCGACACGAAGGTGCAGCGACCCGCCGTGCCGTGCTGACCTTGACGCCGGCCTTTCCGTGATCGAATGTCCCCTTCAGCCATGGTTTGTTAATCGGCTGACCCGATTGTGAATTTCAGGCGGATTGAAGCGCGACCCCAAAAAGGCCATGCTTTGCCCGGAAAGATCGAGTCTACGTCGATCCCGCTGATGCGGAGATGGCGCCTGGCTGAAAGGGATACGATGCAGCAAGGACGTGCGCGCTGGCTGACAAGGCTGGCAATTGTGACGGGCATGGCGATTTCGGCTTTGCCAGCCTATGCCAAGCAATCCACCGAACCGGTCAAGATCTCGTCGTTCTCGGGCGCCTATCTGGCTGCCCGGATCGCGGAAGGCGACAACGACCTCGACAGCGCCATCGCTTACTACAAGCAGGCTTTGGCCTTTAATCCGAGCGACATCGCCCTGCAGCAGAGCCTGATGCTGTCGCTGATCGCGCAAGGCCGCTTCGACGAATCCCTGGTCTATGCCGACAAGCTCAAGGAAGTGCCCGATGTCGAGCGCTTCTCGCGTCTGGCGCTGGCGGCTGATTCCTTCCACAAGAAGGATTTCACCAAGGCGCAGTACTGGCTAAAGCTGTCGCTGGAATCCGATCTCGACCGCCTGATCTCGGGCGTCATGTCCGGYTGGGCSSARCARGGTGCCGGCSASGCCASCGAWGCRATGGCSTCSATCGACAAGCTWCARGGSCCGGACTGGTTCGGCCTGTTCAAATCCTTCCACCGCGCCCTGATCGCCGACGCCTCCAACATGCCTGAAAAGGCCGAGGCGATCTACGCCGCGACGATGCAGGATACCACCGCTGGCGGTGCCGCGCCCGAGACCTGGATGCGCAATGCCCAGGCCTACGCCTCGTTCCTGGCCCGCAAGGGCGACAAGGCCAAGGCAATCTCGGTGCTCGACCAGGCCGARACGTTTTCGCCGGGCAAACTGGAAATCGYSGCCCTGCGCGACAGGATCGCCAAGGGCGACAAGATCGCGCCCTTCGTTTCCGGTCCGTCCGACGGTGCTTCCGAAATCCTGCTCGATCTCGCCACCGCGCTCAACCGTGGCGGCGGCGAGCCGTTCGTCCGCCTTTACCTGCAATATGCCCTGGCGCTCAGGCCTGACAGCGATGCGGCTCTTGTGCAACTCGCCGCCGTCGCCGAACAGCTGAAGGACGGCGAGGGCGCCATCGCGCTCTATCGACGCATCCCTGATTCTTCGCCGCTGAAGGAGCTTTCGGACCTGCAGCTTGGCCTCAACCTTGCCGATCTCGACCGCCATGATGAGGCGATCACCCATCTGAAGGCCTTTGTCGAGGCTCATCCCGACGACATGCGCGCCTATCTGGCGCTTGGCGGGGTCTATTCCTCGAAGGACGATTTCCGTTCGGCCGCCAATCTCTACGACAAGGCCGTCGAGGTGCTGAAGACSCCGASCGCGGCCAACTGGAACRTCTWCTACCAGCGCGGCATCGCCTATGAGCGGCTGAAGGAATGGCCGAAGGCCGAGCCGAATTTCCGCMRGGCGCTGGAGCTGCAGCCAGACCAGCCGCAGGTGCTGAACTATCTCGGCTATTCCTGGGTCGACATGAATACGAACCTCAAGGAAGGCCTGGCGATGATCCAGAAGGCCGTCGATCTCAGGCCGAGCGACGGTTACATCGTCGATTCGCTGGGTTGGGCCTATTTCCGCATGGGCAGGTTCGATGACTCCGTGCGCGAGATGGAGCGCGCCGTGTCGCTGAAGCCGGAAGATCCGGTTCTCAACGACCATCTCGGCGACGCCTACTGGCGCGTCGGCCGCAAGCTGGAAGCGACCTTCCAGTGGAACCAGGCCCGCGACCTGAAGCCCGATCCCGATGTGCTGGCCACCTTGCAGCAGAAGCTATTGAAGGGCCTGCCGCCGATCGAGTCCAACACGGCGCAGGAAACCCCGAAGGTCAAGCCCGAGCCGGTGCCTGCCCCGAAGGGGTGAAATCGGCTTGTTTGGAATGCGGACGGGGCTCTTTCGGAGCCCCGTTTTCGTTTGGAGGGCGCGCCGTCCTCAAAATAATTTGCGATAGACGACGAAGCCGGAGCGTTCGCCGACCTTGTCGTAGAGCTTCATTGCCGTGTCATTGGTCTCGTGCGTCAGCCAGTACACTCGCCCGGAGCCGGCTGCCTGGGCGCGCTCATAGACGCTTTCGATCAGCGCCCGGCCGATGCCTTTCCCCCGCGACGCCTGCCTGGTGAAAAGGTCCTGCAAATAGCAATTCGGCGCGATCGCCGTCGTGCTGCGGTGGAAGAGATAGTGCACGAGGCCGAGCAGTTGGCCGTCGCTTTCGGCAACCAGCGCATGCACCGGCTCATAGGCATCGAAGAAGCGCGACCATGTCATCGCGGTGATCTCGCTCGCCAGCGCCGTCTCGCCGGAGCGGCCATAAAATGCGTTGTAGCCGTCCCACAGCGGCAGCCATCGGTCGAAATCCTGTCGCGTGACCGGGCGGACGATGATGGAATTGGACATGACTGGACCTGTCGTCGTTGCTGTGGGCTGCAGGGGACGAAGCAGACCGCAGCCTCCCGAGGTCGGCAATGGGCCAGTTCCCGGCAAAACCTTCAACGTTGCGCGGCACCCTTACGGCGGCAGCATCCCACGCGCCTTGCTTGACGCTTCGCCGCCGTGTCTCTAGGACGTGCCGCAAGAGCATGATCCCGAAAAGTGGGTACCGGTTTTCGGAAAGATCATGCTCAAAGGACAGGCTCTAGCCTTTGCTGTCGAGGCCACCCGTGACGATTGAACTTCCCGCCCATATGCACCCCAGCCGCTCGTTCCAGGGGCTGATCCTGACCTTGCACAATTACTGGGCGGCCTATGGTTGCGTCATCCTCCAGCCCTACGACATGGAGGTAGGCGCCGGCACGTTTCACCCGGCAACGACGCTGCGTGCGCTCGGCCCCCGGCGCTGGAACGCCGCCTACGTCCAGCCCTCGCGCCGTCCCAAGGATGGCCGCTATGGCGAGAACCCGAACCGGTTGCAGCATTATTACCAGTATCAGGTGATCCTGAAGCCGAACCCGCCGAACCTGCAGGAGCTCTATCTCGGCTCGCTCMAGGCGATCGGCGTCGATCCGCTGCTGCAYGACATCCGYTTYGTCGAGGACGACTGGGMRAGCCCGACGCTGGGCGCCTGGGGGCTKGGCTGGGARTGCTGGTGCGACGGCATGGAAGTGTCGCAGTTCACCTATTTCCAGCAGGTMTGCGGCATCGAATGCGCGCCGGTGGCGGGYGARCTGACCTAYGGGCTGGAGCGGCTGGCCATGTATGTGCAAGGYGTCGACAAYRTCTACGACCTCAACTTCAACGGCCGYGAAGGYGCCGAMAAGGTSACCTATGGCGACGTCTTCCTGCAGGCCGAGCAGGAATATTCGCGCCACAATTTCGAATWYGCCAACACGGCGATGCTGCTSAGSCATTTCGAAGACGCYGARGCCGAGTGCAARGCGCTGCTCGATGCCGGCGCGCCGGCKTCGAACGACAATCTGCCGATGCACAAGATGGTTTTCCCCGCCTATGACCAGTGCATCAAGGCCAGCCATGTCTTCAATCTGCTTGACGCGCGCGGCGTGATCTCGGTCACCGAGCGGCAAAGCTACATCCTGCGGGTGCGCAATCTGGCGAAGGCCTGCGGCGAGGCGTTTTTGAAGACGCAGGCGGGTGGATTGGCGGCCTGAGCTTCAGGCACCTTTCATCAATTCGAGGGAAGCGTTGATCGGCGACAGGATCTGGCCGTTCTGCCCTGCCATCGTCCGCAGCGCCTGTCTTACACCCGGCATCGAGAAGGCACCGTGGACCTGAGCGGTGAAGCAGGCGCTGAGCGCGAGGATCTGCAGAAGTCTGGATGCCGTTTTCATGATCGTTCAGCCAAGTGTTCCCTGCCTGAGCGTGTGTCGCTTCAGCGCTGCGTTCGGTTCATGGAAATCTTTGATCCAAGGACGGGTGGGGTCGCCGCGTCCCGACAGGGCGGTCAAAATTTCTGGAAAGGGTGACAGCGGYCAGCCGAGTTGCTATGCCGCGCTCACCATTGTCGCGTGAGCCTCAACCAATGCCTGACCTGCTTCTAGAACTCCGCTCGGAAGAGATTCCCGCCCGCATGCAGCGCAAGGCGGCGGGTGATCTGAGGAAGATGCTGACCGACGGTCTGGTCGAGGCAGGGCTGACCTACGAGGCGGCGCGCGAGTACTGGACGCCGCGGCGTCTGACGCTCGATATCAGGGGTCTCACGGCACGCTCCAAAGATATAAGCGAAGAGATCAAAGGGCCGTCGACGACAGCGCCCGAGCAGGCGGTACAGGGCTTCCTGCGCAAGGCCGGCCTGTCTTCTGTCGCCGAGGCGCATGTCCATTCCGACCCGAAGAAGGGCGACTTCTATGTCGCCCACATTTCGAAGCCGGGCAGGGCGGCCGAAGCGATYGTCGCCGAACTGGTGCCTGGCATCATCCGCAATTTTCCCTGGCCGAAATCGATGCGCTGGGGGCCGGCCTCGGCCAAGCCGGGCTCGCTGCGCTGGGTGCGGCCGCTGCAATCGATCCTGTGCACCTTCGGCCCGGAGACCGAGGAGCCKGTCGTGGTCGATTTCGAGATCGACGGCATCCGCGCCGGCAACATCACCTACGGCCACCGCTTCCTCGCACCGGGCGAAATCACCGTGCGTCGCTTCGACGATTATGTGAGCAAGCTGGAGGCCGCCAAGGTCGTGCTCGACGCCGACCGCCGCAAGGAGATCATCCTCGCCGACGCCCGCAATCTTGCTTTCGCCAACGGGCTCGACCTGGTCGAGGACGAAGGCTTGTTGGAAGAGGTGTCCGGACTGGTCGAATGGCCTGTCGTGCTGATGGGCGAGTTCGAGCAGGCATTCCTCGCCATTCCGGCCGAGGTGATCCGGCTGACCATCCGCGCCAACCAGAAGTGCYTTGTCACGCGCCCGCAGGGTGAAGGCGAGGCGTTGTCCAACCGCTTCATCCTCACCGCCAACATCGAAGCCAGGGACGGCGGCAAGGAGATCGCGCACGGCAACGGCAAGGTGGTGCGCGCCCGCCTGTCCGACGCGCTCTATTTCTGGACGACGGACCAGGGTGATCTGCCCGATCTCGGCCAGCTCGAAGCATCGGCTGCAAAATTCGGGCTCGATCTGAAAAAGCCGCTCGACCAGCGCGTGGCCCGGCTCGACCATCTCAATGTGACCTTCCATGCCAAGCTCGGCACGCAGGGCGAGCGGGTGGAGCGGATCAGGCGATTGGCGGAGGATCTGGCGCCGATCGTCGGCGCTGACCCGGCGCTCGCCGCTCGCGCAGCCGTTCTCGCCAAAGCCGATCTCACCACCGAAGTGGTCGGCGAGTTCCCCGAATTGCAAGGCACCATGGGCCGCAAATACGCGCTGCTCCAGGGCGAACACCCATCCGTGGCCGCTGCCATTGAGGAACACTACAAGCCGCAGGGCCCGTCAGATTATGTGCCGAGCGATCCCGTGTCGGTCGCTGTCGCGCTCGCCGACAAGCTGGATACGCTGGTCGGCTTCTGGGCCATCGATGAAAAGCCGACGGGGTCGAAGGACCCGTATGCTCTGCGCCGTGCCGCGCTGGGTGTGGTGAGGATCGTTCTGGAAAACAAGCTCAAGCTTTCGTTGGGCATTGCCATTGCGGCCGCGGTCTCATCGGCTCTCGCCGTATACGAACAAAAAGGCGATGGCGCTGAGAGCCGTGGCGTCGTCGCGATGCTCGATTCCCGCATTCGCGACTACAAGGGGGCAAGCCAGCTGTTGTCCGAAGCTGGCTTGATCTCCAATTTGTTGAAAGGCGGGCTGGCCAACGCAAGTGCAGAAACTTTTGGCTCCGCCGATCAAGAGCGAGAGTTTTTCGATGGCCAGCGTCTGATGGAGCTCAATGCATCGCTGTCGCCATTCATCGCCGACCTCGTTGCATTCTTCCACGACCGCCTCAAAGTCTACCTCCGCGACCAG
Organism: Mesorhizobium sp. P3_A9; assembly: GCF_056402975.1. Lineage (NCBI taxonomy): Bacteria > Pseudomonadati > Pseudomonadota > Alphaproteobacteria > Hyphomicrobiales > Phyllobacteriaceae > Mesorhizobium > Mesorhizobium sp. P3_A9. The sequence continues at coordinate 6,826 of NZ_JBFUGJ010000178.1, forward strand.
GGCGCGCGCCACGACCTGATCGATGCCGTCATCACGCCGCAGTCCGACGACCTCCTGCAGATCGTCCGCCGCGTCGAAGCGCTGGGCTCCTTCCTCGATACCGAGGACGGCAAGAACCTGCTCGCCGGGACCAAGCGTGCGGCCAACATTCTGGCTGCAGAGGAGAAGAAGAAAACGGCGGTCGCCGAAACCGTTGAGCCGGCTCTATTCAAGGAGAATGCCGAGAAAACGCTGTTTGCGGCGGTGAATCAGGCCGAGAAGCAAGCCGGCGAAGCGATTCATAACGAAGACTTTTCCGCTGCCATGCTGGCGCTTAGCGTGTTGCGCGAACCAGTTGATTCATTCTTTGAGGGTGTTCTCGTGAATGATGAGGACTTGTCCGTACGTGCCAACCGTCTGGCGCTGCTCGCCCGCATTCGTGCGGCCACTGGTCAAGTTGCGGATTTCGCAAAAATCGCCGGTTGAGAGCCCAGGAAAAATATCTGCGAGCCGGCCGTTCGAGCCGGCTTACAGTCATATGACGATGATCTCTCCGTGGCAAAAGGGACATGTTCCCCAACCCMACGGAGGCTTCCATGAATTCCGMTCACGAAATCGAAGTGACWGAAGAAACCTCGGCTCCTGTCGAGGCGCTTGAAACCGCTTCCGAAACCGCCCTCGATCATGCCGCCGCCGCTACGGTCGAAGCCGCCGATCAGTCTGATGACGAGGACGGCGACGAAGAAGAAGGCGACGACGAAGACGGTGAAGAGTCCGACGAAGACGATGCTGAAGCCGCCACGCTCTCGGGCGATGACGGCGAAGATGAGGACGAAGACGAAGACGACGCCGATGATGCCCTAAAGGCTGAAGGCGATGACGCTGAAGGCGAAGAAGAATCCGAAGACGGCGAGTCCGAAGAGGACGACGACAAGGAAAAAGCAGTCTGAATTTCAATCTGGTTCTGTCGAAAAAAGAGGGCGGCGCATCAGCGCCGCCCTCTTTTTTGTTCCCGGAGCCTTACGGGATCAGTTCTCCAGGATGCTGACGCGCACGCTGTCCTCGTAGACGTCGACCTGGATCAGCGGTTCGCCATTGACGATGGCGCGCTTGGTCGAGGAACTCATCGCGCCGGGACGCTCCAGCATGCGCTGCAGATCGGCGCGCTGGTCGTTGGTCCTGAACCAGGCATCCGCCTCATCGTCGCTGTCGCGGCGATGGAACTTGTGCCAGTTGGCGYGGTCCTGCCGCACCATCTGCGCGGCGCTGTCCAGCGCATAGCCGTCGCTCGCCTGATGATCGCGATCGGAAATGCGCGCGACATAGGATCCCAGCATGTCATCGGCTTGCGCAGCACTGGCGCCCAGCAACGACGCCAGCAGAAGCCCGGCGACGGTAACGGTCTTGGATATTCTCATGATCACCCCCCTTTGAACGACGAAACCCGTTTGCCAGAGCCGCCCCTTTGCCTGAATCGCCTTTGCCCGAATCGCTTGGCCAAATTCAGGCGGCAGAGTTGAGCAGCCAGATAGGCCAGGACGAGCTCGCGCGACAATGGTGCGCCGGGCGCCGTCAAGCTGTCAACGATCTGGCCAGTCCGTCCGTTCGCTGACCGCTACTTGACCTTGCCGACCCCGGGAACGGGCGCTGTCGGTGCAGGTGCCGGCGCGGCCGGCTTCTTCTGTGTGCCCGGCGCCGGAGCCGCCGAGGCGGTCGCCTGGGCTGGAGCAGGAGCAGCGGTGGTGGCCGCGGCCGGTGCCTTGCCTTGCGTCGGTGTCGAGAAGTCGCCGCCGACGACGCCGCCACGAATGATCATCGGGCCTGGCATGAAACCGTGCCGTGGCTCAGGCGCGTTGGGGATTGCCGCCACCTTCTCATAGGTAACGTCCGGCTCACCGAGCGCAACGACGGACAACACATCGCTTGCCTTGATATCGGCTGCCTTCAGCATGAGGATGGAGGGCGTCTCGGCCGGCGGGCCGGGAAAGATGAGGGACGAGGCCTGAGCTCCGCCACTCAACGCCGCCAGGGTGATCCCCAGCAAGATACGCACAGACACGATGACCACTCCCCTTTGCCCAAGCCCGGATGGTAGCGGACCGGAATTGATACCGGCTTTCGCGGAAACATAGCATTTTAGGAATTGATAAATCGCCAAGACCCTCTCTTGCCGAACAGCCGGCTTGCCCAACAGCCGCCATCGTACTACGCAGCCGCCATCTGCGAGGTGACGAGAGTGGCTGAGATACTTGCCGTTGGCGACGCGTTGGAGCGGGCGCTGGCACTGCTCCAGGACGGCGATGTCGTCGCTATCCCGACGGAAACCGTCTACGGGCTTGCCGGCGACGCCACCAATGGCATCGGCGTGGCGCGCATTTTCGAAGCCAAGGGTCGGCCGCGCTTCAACCCGCTGATCGCCCATGTCGCCGACATGGACATGGCCGAGCGCATCGCTGTCTTTGATCCGCTGTCGAGGAAACTGGCGCTGGCCTTCTGGCCGGGTCCTCTGACGCTGGTGCTGCCGCAGCGGTTAGGCAACGGCATTCATCCGCTGGTCACCGCCGGGCTCGATACGATCGCCTTGCGCATGCCGAGGGGTTTTGGCGGCGACCTCATAGCAAAACTCGGCCGTCCGCTTGCCGCACCCAGCGCCAATTCATCCGGCAAGATCAGCGCGACGACGGCGCAAGCGGTGGCGGCCGATCTCGGCGCCCGCATCAAGCTGGTGGTGGATGGCGGCGCGACGCCGGTCGGACTGGAATCGACCATCGTCAAGGCCGAAGGCGAAGGACTGCGCCTGCTCCGGCCCGGCGGCATTGCCGCCGAGGAGATCGAAGCGGCCATCGGCATGGCTCTGTTGCGCGGCGGAGGGGCGGGGGTCGAGGCGCCGGGCATGCTTGCCTCGCACTATGCGCCAGGTGCCGCGATGCGGCTCAATGCCGGTACGGTTGGCAAGGACGAAGCGTTGCTCGGCTTCGGCGGCCAGCGGGCTGAAGGCTGGCACCATGCGGCTGCCTTTCGCAATTTGTCGGTATCTGGCGATCTGCGCGAAGCCGCGAGCAATCTTTTCGCCTATATGCAGGATCTCGATGGCAGCGGMGCGCGCACCATCGCGGTCGAGAAAATTCCCTTCGATGGGCTTGGCGAGGCCATCAACGACCGGCTCTCGCGTGCCGCCGCCCCTCGTGACAACACTGAGCCCACACCGTAGTTTTCCCACATGACCGAAATTCCAAAGACACTCGACCCCGCTCTGATCGACCGTTTCGCGGCGATCGTCGGGGAAAAATAYGCGYTGCGCGACCAGCAGGACATCGCGCCTTATCTCATCGARCGGCGCGGACTYTGGCACGGCSSGACRKCGCTGGTGCTGMGGCCSGGCAGYGTCGACGAGGTCAGCCGGATCATGCGGCTGGCGACCGAGACCGGAACGCCCATCGTGCCGCAAAGCGGCAACACCGGTCTGGTCGGCGCCCAGGTGCCGGACAGATCCGGCCGCGAGGTCATCCTGTCCTTGTCGCGGCTGAACCGTATTCGCGAGATCGATGTCCTGTCCAACACGGTGACGGTCGAGGCCGGCGTCATCCTGCAGACGCTGCAGGAGGCGGCTGATGCCGCCGACCGGCTGTTTCCGCTGACGCTCGCCGCGCAAGGCTCCTGCCAGATCGGCGGCAACCTTTCTTCCAATGCCGGCGGCACCGGCGTGCTTGCCTATGGCAATGCGCGCGAACTCTGCCTCGGYGTCGAAGTGGTGYTGCCGACCGGCGARGTGTTCGACGATCTGCGCAAGCTGAAGAAGGACAACACCGGCTACGATTTGAAGAATCTGTTYGTCGGTGCCGAAGGCACGCTCGGCATCATCACCGCCGCTGTCTTGAAGCTCTTCCCGAGGCCGAAGGGCAGGGAGGTCGCTTTTGCCGGCATGTCGTCGCCCAAGGCGGCGCTGTCGCTCTTTACCTTGGCGATGGACCGGGCCGGCGCCTCGCTCACCGCTTTCGAGCTGATCGGTAAAAGGCCTTACGACTTCACGCTGAAGCATGGCCAAGGCATCACGCGGCCGCTGGCCGATGATTGGCCATGGTATGTGCTGATGCAGGTCTCTTCAGGACGTTCCGAGGAAGACGGCAGGGCGCTGATCGAGGAGATTCTGGGCGAAGCGCTCGAGCAAGGTATCATCAGCGACGCAGTAGTCTCGGCAAGCCTTGCCCAGGGCGACGCTTTCTGGAATTTCCGCGAGACGCTGCCCGAGTGCCAGAAGCCCGAGGGCGCTTCGATCAAGCACGACATCTCGGTGCCGACAGCCGCGATCCCGGAGTTCATCGACAAGGCGGCCGGCGTGGTGGAAGGGGTCTGCCCCGGCGCCCGCGTGGTCTGCTTCGGCCATATGGGCGATGGCAATCTCCATTATAACATCTCGCGGCCCGTCGACGGCGACGACGAGGCGTTTCTCGCCCTCTATCATCCCATGAACAAGGCCGTGCACGATGTCGTGCGGTCCTTCCATGGATCGATCTCGGCCGAGCACGGTATCGGCCAGTTGAAGCGCGACGAACTGATCGCCACCGCGCCGCCAATGGCCATCGATCTGATGCGCAGGGTAAAAGCGGCCTTCGATCCGGCCGGCATCATGAATCCCGGTAAGGTTATCTGATCCTTTCAACATCTTGTGGTCGGTGGCATTCCGATAACCATCCCTGAGATCAGCAAAATTTAACCGACTTTCTTAAGCGCGGCGGTAAGGAGCCCGCGCTACTGTTTCCCCATAACGAGGCCGGGAAAACTGGCCCGGAGAGAACCGGACACCGGCTCTCAGGAGACAGACAGGAAGGCACTCTATGAACACTGGACTGAAGCCAGTCTGGGCGGGACGCAACATGCGCCTCGACCCATTCCGCCTGCCGCAGGTGGTTAGCTACGCCACGCGCGACGACTATGGCGACGTGACGTTCACCATCGACCACCGCGGCGCCGTGATCCGTCGCCTGCTCGAGATGAGCGGCGTGCCGGCGATCATCGCACTGCCTGCCAATGCGTTCCGCGGCGTTGCCGCCCGCGCAATGGAGGATCCGGATGGCAATGTCACGGTGACCCTGGAACTCCTGCACAACGATCCGATGCTGTCGGTGCCGTTGCTGGTGGCAGACGATCTCGAAGACGTCGCCGCCGACTGGCGCGCCTGGGCCGATGC